>DNCF01000477.1 GCA_003484545.1 Massilia sp.
TTCCCGCAGACGCCGGCGATCCGCGCCGCCCGCGCGGCCTTCAAACGCGGCGAGCTGGCGCGCGAGGACTACGAAGCGGCGATGCGGCGCGAGATCGAGCAGGCGGTGCGCGAACAGGAGCTGCTGGACATCGACGTGCTGGTGCACGGCGAGGCCGAACGCAACGACATGGTCGAGTACTTCGGCGAGCAGCTCGACGGCTTCGCCTTCACCGCCAACGGCTGGGTCCAGTCCTATGGCTCGCGTTGCGTGAAACCGCCGGTGCTGTTCGGCGACGTGGCGCGCAGCCAGGCGATGACGGTGGCCTGGAGCGCCTACGCCCAGGGCCTCACCGCGCGTCCGGTGAAAGGCATGCTGACCGGCCCGGTGACCATCCTGCAGTGGTCGTTCGTGCGCGACGACCAGCCGCGCGCCGAAACCGCGCTGCAGATCGCGCTGGCGATCCGCGACGAAGTGACGGACCTGGAAGCGGCCGGCATCGGCATCATTCAGATCGACGAGCCGGCGCTGCGCGAGGGATTGCCGCTGCGCCGCGCGCTCTGGGGCGGCTACCTGGACTGGGCCGCGCGCGCCTTCCGCATCGCCGCCTCGAACATCGCGGACAGCACCCAGCTGCACACCCACATGTGCTACGCCGAGTTCAACGATATCCTGCCGGCGATCGCGGCGATGGACGCCGACGTCATCACCATCGAGACCAGCCGCTCGGACATGGAACTGCTGCGCGGTTTCGGCGACTTCGCCTACCCGAACGCGATCGGCCCGGGCGTCTACGACATCCATTCGCCGCGCGTGCCCGGCGTCGACGAGATCCTGCGCCTGATGCGCAAGGCCGCCGAAGCGATCCCGCCGGCGCAGCTGTGGGTCAATCCCGACTGCGGCCTGAAGACGCGCGCCTGGCCTGAAACGCGCGCGGCGCTGCGCAACATGGTCGAGGCGGCGAAGGTGTTGCGTAGGGTGGGCACCTGTGCCCACGCGGTGATACGTGACAGCGAAATCACCGAAAACGATGCCGGCGTGATGATGTGATTTTTTGTAGGGTGGGCACTTGTGCCCACGCGGTCTCGTCGCACGCATCACGGCGATGTGTGCATCAATCGGTGAAATCCATGTTCTTGCCGAGGGTGGCTTAGCCGTAATGCACGCCGTGAGACCGCGTGGGTTCGAGAACCCACCCTACCAACCAGTCGCATCTCACCCGACACGATTGGAACAGGGGCCGCTTCCATGCACGCCATGAGACAGCGTGGACACAGGTGTCCACCCTACAAAGGCCCCAGCTCCGTAGGGTGGGTTCTCGAACCCACCATCACAGCGTTTGAGCATCCGCAACGCAAACCGCGAGACCGCATGAATTCGCGCATTGCCCCCTCAACATCAGCCAATTTCACCCATCCTGCATATACAACCTCATCATTACCCACCCCATTTTGGTGCATTCGTTGTGTTTCAGTCACACCCAGTAGTTGAGCCTGTAAATATTGATTAGCATGAAATTTTTCTCACCGGAGATGTTTCGTGGTTAATCCAACTCAGCTTCGCCGCGCGGTGCTGCTTGCCCTGTATGGCGGCGGCGCGCTGGCCGCTTTCGTTCCACCGGCCCTTGCCCAGACCGAAGCGCCCGCCACGCCCGCCACCGCCGAGGCAGCCGCGATGCAAAGCGTGCACGTGGTCGGCACCCGCCGTACCGGCGCCGCATCCAGCACCGACACGCCGGTTCCGGTCGACATCATCCCGATGACGCGCCTGGCGGAACAGGGCAGCCAGTTCGACCTGGCGCAGACGCTGACCAACATCTCCCCCTCGTTCAATTCCACGCGCCAGAGCGGCGCGGACGGCGCCGACCTGGTCGATTCGGCGGCCTTGCGCGGCCTCGGTTCGGACCAGACCCTGGTGCTGGTCAACGGCAAGCGCCGCCACACCACCGCGCTGGTCAACCTGTTCGGCGCGCGCAACCGCGGCAACACCGGCACCGACCTGAACGCGATCCCGATGATGGCGATCCGTAACGTGCAGGTGCTGCGCGACGGCGCCGCCGCCCAGTACGGCTCGGACGCGATCGCCGGCGTGATGAACATCGAACTCAAGAAGAACCTGGGCTGCGAAGCGGTCGCGGGCTGGGGCCAGTACACCGAAGGCGACGGCGACAACTACCTGGCATCGGCCTACTGCGGCATCGCGCTCGCCGGCGGCACTTTTGGGGTGACCGGCGAATACCTCTACCGCGGCCGCTCGAACCGCGCCGAGGAAGGCAACCCGCGCATCATCGGCGACAGCAAGACCGAGAACCAGACCGTGTACATCAATGGCGACTTCGCCCTTGGCGACGGCAAGGTGTATGTCACCGCCGGCGTCCAGCGCCGCGACGCCTCCTCGGCCGCGTTCGCGCGCGGGGGCATCGGCTCGGACGACATCCCTTCGCGCAATTCGGCCGCCATGTATCCGGACGGCTTCGTCCCCTTCATCAACGGCGACCTGAAGGACCGCTACGGCACCATCGGCTACCGCACCAAGTTCGGCGACTGGAGCGCGGACTTCTCGCAGACCTACGGCTACAACCGCCTCGACTACACGATCGCCAACACGCTCAACGCCTCGATCGCCCAGCTCGACTTCATCCGCGGCGGCCAGGGCATCAGCCCGGACTCGTTCTCGGCCGGCGGCTTCGACTTCAGGCAACTGACCACCAACGCCGACTTCAGCCGCTACTACGGCGGCGTCTTCAACGGCCTGAACGCCGCCTTCGGCTTCGAGTACCGCAAGGAGAACTACCGCATCTTCGCCGGCGAACCGGGCTCGTACATCGACGCCGACGGCGTGGGCGTGGGCGGCAATGCCGGCAGCCAGGGCTTCCCGGGCTTCCAGCCGGGCGACGCGACCGACCGCGGCCGCCACAGCAGCGCCGCCTACCTCGACCTCGAAGCCGACCTCGGCGAGCGCCTGAAGCTGCAGGCCGCGCTGCGCCACGAGCGCTTCTCCGACTTCGGCTCGACCACCGACGGCAAGCTCGCCGCCGCGTACAAACTCGGCGGCGACGTGCTGCTGCGCGGTTCGCTCAGCACCGGTTTCCGCGCGCCCTCGCTGCAGCAGGTGTACTTCTCCTCGACCTTTACCGACTTCGTCAACGGCCAGCCGCTCGACGTGGTGCTGGCGCCGAACGGCGGTGCGGTCGCCAACGCGGCCGGCATCCCGAAGCTGACCGAGGAAAAGTCGAAGAGCGTCACGCTGGGCGCCACCTGGACGCCGTCGCAATCGACCTCGGTCACGGCCGACCTGTACCGGATCGACATCGACGACCGCATCGTGCTCTCGGGCCGCTTCGACGCCGAGAACTACCCGGCGCTGGGCGCGACCCTGCAGACCCTGGGCGTGGGCCAGGCCCAGTTCTTCGTCAACTCGGTCGACACCGAAACGAAAGGCCTGGACATCACGGCCTCGCAGCGCATGTCAATCGGCGCTGGCCGCCTGAACACCTTCCTGGCGCTGAACTTCAGCAAGACCGAAGTGACCGGCGTGCACGCGCCGAGCGCGCTGGCCGGTTTCGAGGACGTGCTGCTGTCCGAACGCGAGCGCCTGTTCATCGAACAGGGCGGCCCGCGCCGCAAGGCCACGCTCGGCTTCGAGTACACCCAGGGCAAGCTGGGCACGGATTTCCGCATCATCCACTTCGGCCCGCAGACCCTGGGCACCTTCTCGGGTCCGCCGGTGCCGAACGCCTACTACGAGCCGAAGACCTCGGCCGACCTGGCCTTCACCTGGTCGTTCAACGATAAGACCAAGCTGACCGTGGGCGGCACCAACATCTTCAACGTCAAGCCGACCGAGCAGGATCCGAACGAGACCGACAACGGCTTCAAGTACGAGAGCGTGCAGTTCGGCCTGAACGGCGCGGCTTACTTTGCGCGCCTGTGGCACAAGTTCTGACGCGCGCAGGAGCGGGAGCGGCGCCCGCTCGACCGCATGGGATGCCCGCCTGCGCTTCGTGCGCGGGCGGGCTTGCCGACACCACGTCCGGCATTGACGAAATTGATTATATTTTTTGTCAGCAGACGGATTGATCGACCTATATAATCCAGGTTTATCGAAAATGCCGAAGGAGTTTCCATGCACGCCGGTCAGAACTCCTCGCAGCAGATGGCGCAGGAGGCTGTGGCCATCCTCGAAAGCATTTCGGATGGTTTCTATTCGGTCAATCGCGACTGGCAGTTCACCTATGTGAACCGGCAGGCCGAACGGCTGCTCGGCGTGGCGCGCGAGCAGATCCTCGGCCGCTCGATCTGGGAGGCCTACCCTCCCCTGTGCGGCACCCCCTTCGAGACGGCTTACCGCAAGGCCATGCGCGAGCAGGCCGCCGCCGAAGTCACCTCGTATTATCCGGACCACCAGAAATGGTACGAAGTGCGGATCGCGCCCGTCGCGACCGGCCTGTCCTTCTATTTCCGCGACGTCAGCACGCAGGTGAAGACGGAACAGGCGCTGCGCGAAAGCGAACGCAACTTCCGCCAGATGGCCGAATCGATTCCGCAGATCGTCTGGATCATCGACGCGTCGGGCCGCGGCGTCTACTTCAACCACCAGTGGGAAGCCTATACCGGCGTTCCCATCGATTCCACCACCCCGGCCCACGTCGCCGAGGAATTCGTCCATCCCGAGGACCGCGCCGCGACCATGGCGGCGTGGAACATCGCCTACGAGGAATGCAGCGGCTTCCACGTCGAGCACCGCATCCGCTCGGCCGCCGGCGACTACCGCTGGTTCCTGGTGCGCGCCGAGCCCTACCTGGGCGAGGACGGCAGGATCGATCGCTGGTTCGGCACCTCGACCGACATCCACGAAGAAAAGCTGAACAAGATCGCGCTCGCGGCAAGCGAGGAGCGCCTGCGCTCGCTGCTCGACTCGGTACAGGCCGCGGACCGGCGCCACTCCTTCCAGCTGGCGCTGGCCGACCGCATCCGTCCCCTGCGCGATCCCCAGGAAGTGACGGCGGTGGCCAGCGAGCTGCTCGGGAAAGCCATCGGCTGCGGCCGCGTCGTCTACGGCGAGGCGGACGAGACGGCCGAGCACCTCGCCCTCAAGAGCGACTGGACCGACGGCAGCCTGGAGTCGATGAGCGGCATGCGCCTGCACCTGAACGACTTCGGCACGGCCATCGTCGACGTGCTGCGCGCCGGACGCAACGTCGTCATGGACGACATCCTGGCCGATCCGGTCGGCGCGCGCCATGCCGCGGCTTACCTGCCGACCGGCATCCGCGCCGTCCTGGCCATCCCGCTGATGAAGGAAGGGCGCCTGCGCGCGGTCCTGAGCCTGCACCACGCCGAGGCGCGCCACTGGACGCCCGAGCAGATCGCGATGGCCGAGGACATGGTCGACCGCACCTGGTTCGCCGTCGAGAGCGCGCGCGCCCAGGCCGAGTTGCGCGCCGAGCGCGACCAGAGCCGCCACATCTTCGACAGCATGACCGAAGGTTTCGCCCTGCTCGACAGCGACTGGACTGTCCTGCAGGTCAACGAGATCGGGGCAAAGCTGTCGCATACGACGCGCGACAGCCTGCTCGGGCGCAAGCTGTGGTCGGTCATGCCGGAGCTGGCCGACGGCCCGGTGGAAGAGCTCTACCGGCGCGTGCAGTCGAGCAGGCTGCCGGCCAACCTCGAATACCTGCAGCTGCTCCCGGACGGCGCCACCTGGCTCGACATCCGGGCCTACGCGTTGCCGGAAGGCCGGCTTGCGGTGTTCTTCCGCGACATCACCGAACGCAAGTCGGCCGAGGAGAAGCTCAGGGACGCGGACCGCCGCAAGGACGAGTTCCTGGCGATGCTGGCGCACGAGCTGCGCAACCCGCTGGCGCCGATCGGCGCGGCGGCACACCTGCTACGCATGGGCAAGCTGGACGAAGACCGCGTGCGCCACACCAGCCAGATCATCGGCCGCCAGGTCGACCACATGAGCCACCTGATCAACGACCTGCTCGACGTCTCGCGCGTCACGCGCGG
>DNCF01000480.1:0-3937 GCA_003484545.1 Massilia sp.
CCTGTAGGGTGGGCACGGCGTGCCCACGCGTTACGTGTCGATCCGTTCACCGTTAGCCGTCACTACTCGCTCGCGGGGCAAAGCGGAGTCAATGACGGATTCGTATTCCTTGCATGCATTTCGAGCGACACTTTGCCGGACCGGACTACGGACTTGTTCGTAACGCGTGGGCAGTGGGGCTGGCTAAATGCCAGCACTACAAAGTGCCCACCCTACGAAAGCGTCGCCCTTTGCACTTATTTATCTTACACGCAGCCACTGCCGAGCGCGGCATTACGGCCACAGAAATAAATTCCAACAGTAAATATTGGTTGTTTCTGCCTTAAAATAAACCCCGTTTCCAGAACCAGTTTGCAAGGGGCGTCATGGCAAGGCCGGAAAAAATCCGACTCGGCGAAGTGCTGATCCAACAAAAGCTCCTGTCCGAGGAGCAGCTGAACCAGGCTTTGGCCGACCAGAAGCGCACCGGACGCAAGCTGGGCCGGGTCTTCGTCGAGAACGGCTTCGTCACCGAGGAGCAGATCTCGGGCGCCCTGGCGCGCCAGCTGAATATCCCCTACATCAACCTCAAGTTCTACAACATCAGCGACCAGCTGGTGCGCCTGCTGCCCGAAACGGCCGCGCGGCGCTTTCGCGCACTGGTGCTGGAAGACCGCGGCGAGACGGTGCTGGTCGGCGTGTCCGATCCGACCGATTTGTTCGCCTACGACGAGATCGCGCGCCTGCTGAAGAAGGGCGTCGAGCTGGCGGTGGTCAACGAGACCGAGGTGCTGCACACCATCGACCGCATCTACCGCCGCACCGGCGAGATCACGGGCCTGGCGCGCGAGGTCGAGGCCGACGTGGCGGACGCTTTCGTCGACTTCGGCGCCATGGGCGCCAACCCGGGGCTGGAAGAGGCGCCGGTGGTCAAGCTGCTGCAGTCGGTGTTCGACGACGCCGCCCAGGTGCGCGCCTCCGACATCCACATCGAGCCCCAGGAAGGGCGGCTGCAGATCCGCTTCCGCATCGACGGCGTGCTGCACCTGCAGACCGAGGCCGACATCAAGGTCGCCACGCCGCTGGCGCTGCGCCTGAAGCTCATGGCCGACCTCGACATCTCGGAGAAACGCCTGCCCCAGGACGGCCGCTTCGCCGTCAAGGTCAGGAACCAGCGCATCGACGTGCGACTCTCGACCATGCCGACCCAGTACGGCGAATCGGTCGTCATGCGTCTCCTGAACCAGGCCGGCAATACCCTGCGCCTGGAATCGATCGGCATGCCGCGCAAGATGCTCGAACGCTTCCGCGCCATCGTCGGGCGTCCGAACGGCCTGGTGCTGGTGACCGGTCCCACCGGTTCCGGCAAGACCACCACCCTGTACAGCGCGCTGGCCGAACTCAATTCGGTCGAGAAGAAGCTGATCACGGTCGAGGATCCGGTCGAATACCGCCTGCAGGGCATCAACCAGGTCCAGGTCAACGAGAAGATCGAGCTGTCGTTCGCGCGCGTGCTGCGCTCCGCCCTGCGCCAGGACCCGGACATCGTCCTCGTCGGCGAGATGCGCGACCAGGAAACCGCCCAGATCGGCCTGCGCGCCGCGATGACCGGCCACCTGGTGCTCTCGACCCTGCACACCAACGACGCCGCCTCGACGCCGCTGCGCCTGATGGACATGGGCGTGCCGCGCTACATGGTGGGCGGCTCGCTGCAGGCCGTGCTGGCCCAGCGCCTGGTGCGCGTCATCTGCGAGAGCTGCAGCACGGTCTACGCGCCCACCCCGCCTGAACGCAGCTGGCTGCGCGCGGAACTGGGGGACTTCGCCGAGCAGGCCCAGTTCTTCCACGGGAGGGGCTGCTCGCACTGCAACGGCACCGGCTACCGCGGCCGCACCGGCGTCTACGAGCTGCTGGAAATGACGCGCGCGGTGACCGATGCCGCCAACCACCCGGACCCGGCCCATTTCCTGAAGGTGGCGCAGGCCGAGATGGCCGGCGACACCCTGCGCCGCCATGGCGTGCAGCTGGCCGTCCAGGGCCGCACGACCATCGCCGAAGCGATGCGCATCAGTAACCAGGTCGACGACTGATGCCTTTCTTCGCCTACAAGGGCCGCAATGCACGCGGCGAACTGATGCAGGGCGTGCTCGAGGGGCTCGATGCCGGCGCCGTCGCCGACCAGCTGTTCGGCACCGGCGTCACGCCGGTCGAGATCGTGCCCACCACGCGCAAGACGGCCGGCCCCGGCCAGGCCCAGGGCTGGTGGGAACGCCTGCGCGAAAAGCCCGTCAGGTCGATCGACGTGCAGCTGTTCAGCCGCCAGATGCACACGCTGCTCAAGTCCGGCGTGCCGATCATGCGCGGCCTGGCCGGCCTGCAGGAGTCCGCCACCAGCCCGTCCTTCGGGCGCGTGATCAAGGACCTGCGCGAATCGCTCGACTCGGGCCGCGAACTGTCCGCCGCGATGCGGCGCCATCCGGAAGCCTTCTCGACCTTCTACCTGTCGATGGTGCGGGTGGGCGAGATGACCGGCCGCCTGGAAGAGATCTTCCTGCGCCTGTTCGACCACCTCGAATTCGACCGCGACATGCGCGACCGCGTCAAGGCGGCGCTGCGCTACCCGGGCTTCGTCGTGGTCGCCATGGTGGTGGCGATGGTGGTGGTGAACATGTTCGTCATCCCGCAGTTCGCCAAGGTGTTCCAGAGTCTGCACACCGAGCTGCCGATGATGACGCGCATCCTGATGGCGACCTCGCGCTTCACCCTCGATTACTGGAGCCTGCTGCTGGCGCTCGCCGTCGGCGGCTTCTTCGGGTTTCGCGCCTGGGCCGGGTCAGGCAAGGGACGCTACGACTGGGACCGCTACAAGCTGCGCCTGCCGATCGCCGGCAAGATCCTGCACAAGTCGACCATGGCGCGCTTCGCGCGCAGCTTCGCGCTGTCGATGCGGAGCGGGGTGCCGGTGGTGCAGGCGCTGACCGTGGTCTCGCAGACCGCCGACAACGCCTACCTGGCCGCGCGCATCGAGCAGATGCGCGACGGCGTCGAGCGCGGCGAAAGCATCCTGCGCACCTCGACCGCCGCCAACGTGTTCACGCCCATCGTGCTGCAGATGATCGCGGTCGGCGAGGAGACCGGTTCGCTCGACGACCTGCTCGACGAGATCGCCCTGATGTACGAGCGCGAGGTCGACTACGAGCTGAAGACCCTGTCGGCGCAGATCGAGCCGATCCTGATCGTTTTCCTCGGCCTGATGGTGCTGGTGATGGCGCTCGGTATCTTCCTGCCGATCTGGGACCTCGGCCAGGCGGCGCTGCACCGGCAATGAGAACGCGCTCCGGCCCCGCCGCAGGTCCCGCCGCATGCGGCTTCGCCCTGTTCGAGCTGGCGGTGGCCGCCGTCGTGGTCGCCGTGCTCGCCGGGATCCTGCTCCATCGCCTGGTGCCGTATGCCGGACAGTCGGAGGTCGTTGCAGCCAAACAACTCATCCATTCCCTGCGCACGGCCCTGGCGCTGCGCTCGGCGCAGGCGGCGGCCAGCGGCCACCCGGATGCCTTGTTGGCCATTTCCCGTGAAAATCCCATCGAATGGTTGGCCCGGCGTCCGGAAAACTATCTCGGCGAATACTATTCGCCCGACGTGGCCGAACTTCCGATGGGTAACTGGTATTTCGACAAGGCCAGCCGGACCCTGGTTTACCTGGCGGCAGCGCCGAAAAGTTTTTCTGCCAAGACATCGAAATTTCTTAGGTTCAAGGTAGAATTGCTGCGCGTGCCGGAGTCGGTCGAGCCAGATGGACGGATCAGGGTTAACCAAGGCCTGGTACTGGCAGAAGTCGAAGACCAGACGCTTGCTACCACGAACACAGCGGGATTGATCCGCGCCATTCACACGGAGAAAAAGTAATGAACAAAAGCATCAAATCGGCCCAAGGCGGCTTCACCCTGATCGAACTGAT
>DNCF01000480.1:4138-4971 GCA_003484545.1 Massilia sp.
CATCCTCGGCATCCTGGCTGCGACCGCACTGCCGCGCTTTTCCAACCTGAGCGGCGACGCACGCATCGCCAGCCTGAACGCCGCCCGCGGCGCGCTGTCCGCGACCTCGGCCATGGCCCACGGCCGTTTCCTGGTGACGCCGGCCGCGACCCAGAACGTCGAAGGCGTCGTGATCGCGATGAACGAAACCTCGGGCTACCCGGCCGTCGGTGACGACATCGTCACCGGCACTGTCACCCGGACCGCAGCCTTCATGCAGGCGGCCGGCCTGGCGGAAGACTACACCGCGACCCTGCAAGCCAACAACACCCTGCGCATCGTCCCGAACGGCATCTCGGCCGCCGCCCAGGGCAACTGCTTCCTGACCTACACCCCGGCAACCGCCGTCAATACCGCCCCGACCGCCGTCCTGGGCGCCAACGCGACCGCCGCGAACTGCCAGTAATTCCCGGCAGGGCCAGGTGGCAGGCTTGCATTCCGCTCCGGACCGCGCGTCCAGCCGCCCGGCCACCCGCCACCGCGGCTTCACCGCGGTGGAACTCATCCTCGTCATCGTCCTCGTCGGCATCGTCTCGGCGGTGGCGATGACGCGCTTTTTCGACCGCCGGGTCTACGACGCCGAGACCGCGACCGAGCAGCTGCGCAGCATGCTGCGCTACGGCCAGAAGCTTGCCATCGCGCGCCACCGCGACGTCTTCGTCCAGCTTGCCCCGAACCGGGTTGCCCTGTGCCTGCGCGACGAGAATCCCTGCGCGCCGGCGAACCGGGTGCGCGCTCCCGGCGGCGAGAACAGCTGGTCCGAGGCCACCCCCGCGGCACTACCCGCACCGTCA
>DNCF01000437.1:0-319 GCA_003484545.1 Massilia sp.
TTCATCGACGCCCTGGGCGAGGCCTATACCGTCGCCACCGCGCCGATGAACAGCCAGATCGGCAGCGGCGCCCTGCCGGTCGAACTGCTGCCGAGCTACGGCCTGGCGCTGCGCGCCCAGCCCGGCGTGCGCGGCAATCCCCTCGGCCTGCTGGAACGGCGTTTGCGCGCGCTGCCGCGCCCGGTGGTCGGCCGCATCGCCGACGACACCCTGTGGCTGGACCTGCGCTGCCTGCAGCAGGACCAGCTTCCGATCTTCGTCGAACAACTCGCCCAGTTGCGGGAGAAGAAACAAGCATGATCGTCGGTACCGCAGGCCA
>DNCF01000437.1:590-2585 GCA_003484545.1 Massilia sp.
CATATCGACCATGGCAAGACCACGCTGACGCGTGCCCTCACCGGGGTCGACACCGACCGCCTGAAGGAAGAAAAGGCGCGCGGCATCTCGATCGAGCTGGGCTACGCCTATGCGCCGCTGCCGGGCGGCGCACGGCTCGGCGTGATCGACGTCCCGGGCCACGAAAAATTCATTCGCACCATGGCCTCCGGCGTCACCGGCATCGACCTGGCGCTCTTGGTGGTCGCGGCCGACGACGGCATCATGCCGCAGACCCGCGAACACCTGGCCATCCTCGAACTGCTGGGCGTGCGCCGCGCCTGCGTGGCGCTGACCAAGATCGACCGCGCCGACGCCGTGCGCTGGACCGCGGACGGCAAGCAGGCCGCCGTGATGCTGCGCGCGGTCGACAACAAGGACCGCTGGATCGCCACCATCGACCTCGGCGCAGCGAAGCTGAAGCCCATGCACCGCCTGACGGACGAGGCCTGGGTCAACTACGACAACACCGACTTCGGCTGGCTGCCGGACAACCGCACGCTGTGGTACCTGTCCGAGGAAAGCGGCTACTCGCACCTGTACACCATGGACGCGAACGGCCAGGCGCGCGCCCTCACCAAAGGCAAGTGGGAAGCGGGCGACGTGCAGTGGAACTACGAGGGCACGACCGCCTACATGCTCTGCAACCGCAAGAACCCCGGCACCTACGAGGTCTGCGCGGTGAACGCGAAGGATGGCGCCACCAGCGAAGTCACCGGCCTGGAAGGCGTGGAGCGCTTTGCCCTGTCGCCGGACAATCGCAAGCTGCTGGTGCACTACTCCTCGAGCTACGTGCCGACCCAGCTGGCCACCGTATCGGTGAACGGCGGCGCCGTCGCCAGGCTGACCGACACCCGCACCGCCGAGTACAAGCAGCGCGAGTGGATCCAGCCCGAGTACGTGGCCGTGCCGTCGAGCGACGGCGGCGATCCGGTCTGGTCCAAGCTCTACCGCCCTGCAAAGATGGAAGCGGGCAAGAGGTACCCGATCGTGATGTTCGTGCACGGCGCCGGCTACCTGCAGAACACCACCAAGCGCTTCCCGACCTACTTCCGCGAGCAGATGTTCCACAACCTGCTGGTCGAACGCGGCTACATCGTGCTCGACATGGACTACCGCGCCTCGAAGGGCTACGGCCGCGACTGGCGCACGGCGATCTACCGCCAGATGGGCCATCCGGAACTGACCGACTACAAGGACGGCGTGAACTGGCTGGTGCAGAACCTGCAGGGCGACCCGCAGAACGTCGGCATCTACGGCGGCAGCTACGGCGGCTTCATGACCTTCATGGCCCTGATGCGCGCGCCCGAGATGTTCAAGTCCGGCGCCGCGCTGCGCCCGGTGACCGACTGGACCAGCTACAACCACGAGTACACCGCCAACATCCTGAACACGCCGGACCTGGACCCGCAGGCCTACAAGATCTCCTCGCCGATCGAGTACGCCGAGAACCTGCGCGGCAACCTGCTGATCGGGCACGGCATGGTCGACGACAACGTGTTCTACCAGGACTCGGTGCGCATGGCCCAGCGCCTGATCGAACTGCGCAAGGATAACTGGGAACTGGCCAGCTACCCGCTGGAGCGCCACGCCTACACCCAGCCGGAAAGCTGGTTCGACCAGTACCGCCGCATCTTCAAGCTGTTCGAACGCACCTTGAAACAGTAAGTATCGGTAAGCGAGCGCCCTTCGGGGCGCTTTTTGTTTTACTGTTCGGTCATGCAGCCGTCGTTCCAGGAATCTCACTTCAAGACCATCATGCCAGCCCTGCCATCCCCGCTTGCACCCCTTGCCGTCTGCCTCGCCCTCGCCTCCGGTATCCTGCATGCCCAGGACAAGAACAATCCTTCCGACTTCGTCGGCCTGCCGAGCACCGGCAAGGTGGACGACAGCCAGGTCGTGAAGGCGCGCCATGGCGCCGCCGCGGCGGACGCCGCACCGGGCAATGCATCGGCCAATGCATCGGCCAATGCATCG
>DNCF01000439.1:0-272 GCA_003484545.1 Massilia sp.
GGCGACGTGCGCGGCGCCGTCCAGACCCTGCTCGAGGCGCTGCACATGGCGCCGGGCAACCTGCAGGTCATGATCGCGGTGGCCGGGGGCATCCTGCGCCAGATCGCCGAGCTGGGCTGGGATCACCCGCTGGGCGAACTGTGCTTTGCGCAGCTGGAGAACATCCGGGCGGTGGATGCCCAGCATCCAAGGCTGGGACCGCTCACGGAAGAATACATGGGGCTGCGCAGGAAGTACGGTATCTCGACCTGATTGGGTTGGTAGGGTGGGCA
>DNCF01000439.1:428-2670 GCA_003484545.1 Massilia sp.
GCACTTGTGCCCACGCGGGATCAACGGCCAATACTCTGCGGCTTCACCGGAACGCAACGCACCTTGGCCTACCGGATCAAGTTTCGATGTGCAGGCATCGTACCGCGTGGGGTGATTGATGCCAGCGGCATCAATCACGAGCCCACCCTACGCCCTCCGTTATGTTTTGCCGTAGCCGCCGCCGCCGGGAGTCTCGATGACGAACATGTCCCCTGCCCCCATCTCGACCTTGCCGATGTGCCCGACCTGTTCCACGCCACCATCGGCGCGCACGACCGTGTTCACCCCACGCGCGCCCTCTTCTCCGCCTGCCATCCCGAACGGCGCATGGATCCGGTTGTTCGACAGGATCGCCGCCGTCATCGGTTCCAGGAAGCGGATCTGGCGCACGCCGCCATTCCCGCCATGCCAGCGCCCCGCCCCGCCCGAGCCGGCGCGGATCGTATAGCTTTCCAGCCGCACCGGGAAGCGAAACTCGAGGATCTCGGGATCGGTCAACCGCGAATTCGTCATGTTGGTCTGCACCACGTCGGTCCCGTCGAAGCCGTCCCCGGCGCCGCTGCCGCCGGAGATGGTCTCGTAGTACTGGTACCTGGCGTTACCGAAGGTGAAGTTGTTCATCGTCCCCTGCGAGGCGGCCATCACGCCCAAAGCGCCGTAGAGCGCATTGGTGATGCAGGTCGAGGTCTCGACGTTGCCCGACACGACCGAGGCCGGATAGTGCGGATTGAGCATCGAGCCCGGCGGAATGATGACCCGCAAAGGCTTCAGGCAACCGCCGTTCAGCGGAATCTCGTCCTCGACCAGGGTGCGGAACACGTAGAGCACGGCCGCCATGCACACGCTCGATGGCGCGTTGAAGTTGTTCGGCAGCTGGTTGGACGTGCCCGTGAAATCGATCTCGGCGCTGCGGCTGTCGCGGTCGACGCGGATCGCGACCTGGATCCGCGCGCCGTTGTCCAGCTCCACCGTGAACGCGCCGTCCTTCAGCGCGCCGATCACGCGCCGCACCGCTTCCTCGGCGTTGTCCTGCACGTGGCCCATGTAGGCCCGCACCACGTCCAGCCCGAAATGGGCCACCATGCGGTGCAGTTCCTCCACGCCCTTCTGGTTTGCCGCCACCTGGGCGCGCAGGTCGGCCATGTTCTGGTCCGGATTGCGCGCCGGGTAGCGCGCGCCACCCAGCAGCGCACGGGCCTCGAGTTCGCGCAGCACGCCATCCCGTCCGTCGACCAGCTTGAAGTTGTTGATCAGGACGCCCTCCTCGTCGATGTGGCTGGAGTCGGGCGGCATCGAGCCCGGCGTGGTGCCGCCGATGTCGGCATGGTGGCCGCGCGAGCCGACGTAGAACAGAATCTCCTGCCCGGCCTGGTCGAACACCGGCGAGATCACCGTCACGTCCGGCAAGTGGGTGCCGCCGTTGTAGGGATCGTTCAGCACGTAGACGTCGCCGGCGCGCATCCGGCCCGCATTCTCGCGCATCACGGTCTTGATGCTCTCGCCCATCGAGCCCAGGTGCACCGGCATGTGCGGCGCGTTCGCCACCAGGTTGCCCTCGGCATCGAAGATGGCGCAGCTGAAGTCGAGGCGCTCCTTGATGTTCACCGAATAGGCCGTGTTCTGCAGGCGCAGGCCCATCTGCTCGGCGATCGACATGAACAGGTTGTTGAAGATCTCGAGCATCACCGGGTCGGCCGTGGTGCCGATCGCGCGCCGTTCGGGCAGCGCCTCCACGCGCTTCAGCACGAGGTGGTTGTAAGGCGTCACCTCGGCCTGCCAGCCCGCTTCGACCACGGTGGTGGCGTTGTTCTCGGCGACGATGGCCGGGCCGCGGATGGCGTCGCCCGGATGGATGTCGGCGCGGCGGTAAATGCCGGTGTCGCGCCATTCGCCGTTGCCGAACATGCGCACCCGCTCCGACGGCGCCGGCTCCCCGCGGCCCGCCGTGCCTTCGACCATGGCCTCCGGCGGCGCCTCGGAACGGCCCAGGGCCTCGACCGAGATCGCCTCGATCACCAGTGCGCGCGACGGCATCAGGAAGGAGAAGCGGCGCTTGTAGGCGGCTTCGAACTGGGCCTGCATCGCGTCGACGCCGCCGTGCTCGACCACCAGGGCCGAGTCGGTCCCCTCGTAGCGCAGGTGCACCCGGCGGATGACGTCGATGCGCTCCGCCCCCACGCCCTGGGCCAGCAGGTCGCCGCGCGCGGCCTCGGCCAGCGCATCGAGACGCGCCGCCAGCGCC
>DNCF01000184.1 GCA_003484545.1 Massilia sp.
ACGTCGCCATCATCGGCTACGGCTCGCAAGGCCACGCCCACGCCCAGAACCTGTCCGAATCGGGCGTCGACGTCACCGTCGGCCTGCGCCGCGGCGGCGCGTCCTGGGGCAAGGTCGAGCAGGCCGGCCTGAAGGTCGCCGAGGTCGACGAGGCGGTCAAGAACGCCGACGTCATCATGATCCTGCTGCCGGACGAGAACATCGCCCAGGTCTACAAGGACAACGTCGAGCCGAACGCGAAGCAGGGCGCGGTGCTGGCCTTTGCCCACGGTTTCAACGTCCACTACGGCCAGGTCGTGCCGCGCGCCGACCTCGACGTCATCATGGTCGCGCCGAAGGCCCCGGGCCACACCGTGCGCGGCACCTATCGCCAGGGTGGCGGCGTGCCGCACCTGGTCGCCGTCTACCAGGACAAGTCGGGCGCGGCGCGCGACATCGCGCTGTCGTACGCGATGGCGAACGGCGGCGGCCGTGCCGGCATCATCGAGACCAACTTCCGCGAAGAGACCGAGACCGACCTGTTCGGCGAGCAGGCCGTGCTGTGCGGCGGCACCGTCGAGCTGATCAAGGCCGGCTTCGAGACCCTGGTGGAAGCCGGCTATGCGCCGGAGATGGCCTACTTCGAGTGCCTGCACGAGCTGAAGCTGATCGTCGACCTGATCTACGAAGGCGGCATCGCCAACATGAACTACTCGATCTCGAACAACGCGGAATACGGCGAGTACGTCACCGGCCCGCGCGTCGTGACCGCGCAGACCAAGGAAGCGATGCGCCAGTGCCTGAAGGACATCCAGACCGGCGAATACGCGAAGAGCTTCATTCTCGAGAACAAGGCCGGCGCCCCGACCCTGATCTCGCGCCGCCGTTTGACCTCGGAGCACCAGATCGAGGAAGTCGGCGCCAAGCTGCGCGCGATGATGCCGTGGATCGCGAAGAACAAGCTGGTGGATCAGTCGAAGAACTGATTCGCTTGCCTGGCATGTCGAGCGGGCACCGTGCTCGCTCGACCTTGCAGCCTCGTAGGGTAGGCACGCCGTGCCCACCCTACGAGGCTCTCCTGGCCCGGTTTTCCCTCTCCCGCGACGACGCGACAATTCGAGACAGCTGTTACCGTTTAGTTCAGTTGCAACTTTCCATTACAAAATCACGATAGAACTCATCGCCCCGGTATCGTATAAGTGACCCTCGCATTTGTTACACATACTGGAGAACAACAATGAGTCTTTCGAAATCCCTCGTCGCCGCTGCCCTGGTGCTGGCATTCCAGGCGCACGCCCAGGCCCAGGCCCCGGTCCCGGCCACCGCAGCGGCCGCCACCAGCGGCACCATGGTCGTGGTCCCCGCCTACGGTGAAGTCAAGCATGCCAACGACCAGGCCGTCATGACCTTCGCCGTCGAGGAGCACGACAAGGACAAGGCTGCCGCCGCCGCGCGCGTCAACCGCAAGATGAAGGAAGGCACCGAGATCGTGCGCCGCGCCGATCCGCAGGCCGAGCTCAAGACCATGGGCTACTACACCTATCCCGTGTATCCGGAAGTGCCGCCGATGCCGCAGCCGGCCAGCCGCGCGGCCACCAAGCCGGTGCCGATCGCCTGGCGCGTCGGCCAGTACCTGGAAGTCAAGACCAAGAACCTGGATGCGCTGCCGAAGACCGCCGCCGCCGCCCAGAAGGTCATGCAGATCAACGGCGTGAACTTCGGCCTGAGCCCGGAACTGGAAAAGCGCCTGGACGACCAGCGCATCGCCGCGACCTACCGCAACCTGAACGAACGCATCGCCGCGATCGCCCGCGCCATGGGCCGCCAGCCGTCCGACGCCGTGCTCGATACGGTCGACTTCGAAGGATCGGGCAACTACGTGCAGGAGCAGGCGCGGCCGGCGGCGATGATGATGTCGCGCGCCAAGCAGGACATGGCCGACGAGATGCCCGAGCCGAGCTTCGAGCCGGGCGAGACGACGCTGCAGATGCGTCTGGTCGGCAAGGTGAAGTTCAGGTAAGAAAGTTCCTGGGGCGCCAGGATGGCTTCCATTCGTATCCGTTCGCTAACATGCCGTCCTCGCCTCTATAATGCGGGGAACGGCGCCTTGTTTGCGCGCACTTGAATACGGATCACTATGCCAGCCTTCCCACGACGCAAAAAAAACGGAGGGGCGCCGCGCGCGCCACGATTCTCCCGCCTCAGGCGCTTCGGCCGCCGGGCCGAGGATAAACAGGGGCAGCGCGGCCGCGGCATCTACCTGCTGCCGAACGCCTTCACCACCGGGGCCCTGTTCTGCGGTTTCTATGCGATCGTGATGGCGATGAACCAGCGCTTCGAATACGCCTGCTGGGCCGTGTTCATCGCCATGGTGCTCGACGGCCTGGACGGGCGCGTGGCGCGCCTGACCAATACCCAGTCCGAGTTCGGGGCCCAGTACGACTCGCTGTCCGACATGGTCTCGTTCGGCGCCGCGCCGGCCCTCGTCATCTACGAATGGTCGCTGCGCGGCCTCGGCAAGCTCGGCTGGATCGCGGCCTTTGTCTACTGTGCCGGCGCCGCGCTGCGCCTGGCCCGCTTCAACACCAACATCGAGGTGGTCGACAAGCGCTTCTTCCAGGGCTTGCCGAGCCCGGCGGCCGCGGCGCTGGTGGTCGGCTTCATCATGATGATGACCGACCCGGACATCAACATCAGCGCGCGCAAGGTCGACTGGGTGAGCTGGTGCATCGCCGTGTTCGCCGGCCTGACCATGGTCTCGAACGTGCCTTTCTACAGCTTCAAGGACGTCAACTTCCGCAAGTCGGTGCCTTTCATCGTCGTGTTCCTGATCGCGCTCGGCTTCGCGCTGGTGGCGATCGACCCGCCGAAGGTACTGTGGCCGATCTTCGTGGTCTACGGCCTGTCCGGCTACGCGGTGTTCGTCTGGCAGCGCGCCAAGGGCAAGCGCGTGAGCATCATTCCGGACGACGACGAGGTCGACGAGCGGCGCTAAGCTGCGTCAACAGGCGGCGCGCAAGGCGCGCCGCGCATCAATCCGGATAGTGCTCGCGGATCTCGAACATCGGATCGGGCCCGTTCTGCATCAGGCGCAGCTTGCCCTTGGCGTCGAAATGCACGTGCATCATCGAGTTCCAGACGCCGGATTCCTTGTAGCGGTAGGACCAGACTTCGTAGTCGTGCATGGCGACGTGCGAGTACTCCGCCGGACGTCCGATGGTGCGCAGCACGTCGTCCTTGGTGTCGCGGTCTATCTTCAGGGTGGCGAACTTCTCGCCGGTGAGCACCTGTTCCCAGGAGACCAGGCGCCCATCCGGTGCGATACGGGCCATCCAGGTGTACTGGCCCATCGGCCCGGTCGCGTACTCGAGTTCCCGGCCGCCGTCGGGAAGGGGGTAGACGCCCGTCGGCTGGCCCAGCCTGGCGGTGACGGCTTCCACCGGGTCGCCGATGGCCGGGTTGCCGCCCTGGAGGGTGGGCCCGGAGCAGCCGGCGAGCACGATTGCGGCGCAAATTGTTGCAATTCTTATCATTTTGTGCATCATGCACCTCGCGAAAGGCGTGAAAAACCCTATGATGCCCCAGCTTTGGCCCAGCAAATGCTGGTGACGCCAATCGTTTTCGCATATACTGGCGGGTCTGTCCGCAAGGGCAGTTTTTTTGAACATCAATCACGGTGCGCTGGGTTCCGACTCTTGCACCGCATGTGAAAGGTAACATCATGTCCGTAGAAAACATCAACAAAGCCGCGATCATCGCGGACAACGCACGTGGCCAGAACGACACCGGCTCGCCGGAAGTCCAGGTCGCACTGCTGACCGCACGCATCAACGAACTGAACGGCCACTTCAAGGCCCACCAGAAAGACCACCACTCGCGCCGCGGCCTGATCATGATGGTCAACCGTCGTAAGAGCCTGCTGGCTTACCTGAAGGCTAAAGACCTGAACCGTTACCGTGACCTGATCGCCAAACTCGGCCTGCGTAAGTAATTTTTGCGTCAGACGGTTTAGCAAGGAAATGCCTGCGCCAGTCTCCACTGACGCGGGCATTTTTTGTTTTAAGCGTTTTGTTGTTTCAGTTGTTTTGCAGTAAAGGCGGCGAGGCGACCAGCCTGTTTCTGAGGCCGTCCGCGGTGAGGTGAACGACAGCTCCTGAAAATCTGTCGGCAAATAGAAAGGGATTACCCATGTTTAACAAAGTTACGAAAACCTTCCAGTACGGCCAACACACGGTCACCCTGGAGACTGGTGAGATCGCTCGTCAGGCATCCGGCGCCGTCATGGTGTCGGTCGAAGACACCGTCGTGCTGGCTACCGTGGTCGCAAAAAAAGACGCGAAGCCGGGCCAGGACTTCTTCCCCCTGACCGTCGACTACATCGAGAAAACGTACGCTGCCGGTAAAATCCCGGGCGGTTTCTTCAAGCGCGAAGGCCGTCCATCCGAAAAAGAAACCCTGACCTCGCGCCTGATCGACCGCCCGATCCGTCCGCTGTTCCCGGAAGGCTACCTGAACGAAGTCCAGGTCATCATCCACGTGCTGTCGGTCAACCCTGAGATCGATCCGGACATCCCGTCGATGATCGGCGCCTCGGCCGCCCTGTGCGTCGCCGGCATCCCGTTCAACGGCCCGATCGGCGCCGCGCGCGTGGGCTACCAGAACGGCCAGTACATCCTGAACCCGACCACCAGCCAGATGAAGACCTCGCAGATGGACCTGGTCGTGGCCGGCACCGAAACCGCCGTGCTGATGGTCGAATCGGAAGCGCAGCAACTGTCGGAAGAAATCATGCTGGGCGCGGTCGTCTACGGCCACGAGCAGATGAAGGCCGTCATCGACGCCATCCACGCGCTGGTCGAAGAAGGCGGCAAGCCGGAAGTCGAATGGACCGCCCCGGCCAAGAACGAAACCCTGATCGCACAAGTGGCCCAGCTGGCCGACGCGAAGATCCGCGACGCCTACCAGACCCGCGAAAAGACCCTGCGCCAGGAAAAGCTGAAGTCGCTGTCGGGCGAAGTCATGGCCGGCCTGGCTGCCCAGGGCGTCGAAGCCGATGCCGCTGAAGTCGGCAACATCCTGTTCGACATGGAAGCCAAGGTCGTTCGCTCGCAGATCCTGGAAGGCGAGCCGCGCATCGACGGCCGCGACACCCGCACCGTGCGTCCGATCGCGATCCGCACCAGCGTCCTGCCGCGTACCCACGGCTCGGCCCTGTTCACCCGCGGCGAAACGCAAGCCCTGGTGATCGCCACCCTCGGCACCGCGCGCGACAGCCAGAAGATCGACGCGCTGATGGGCGAGTACACCGACGACTTCATGATGCACTACAACATGCCTCCGTTCGCCACCGGCGAAACCGGCCGCGTGGGCACCCCGAAGCGCCGCGAGATCGGCCACGGCCGCCTGGCCAAGCGCGCGCTGGTCGCCGCGCTGCCGTCGCCGGAAGAGTTCTCGTACTCGGTGCGCCTGGTGTCGGAAATCACCGAATCGAACGGTTCCTCGTCGATGGCATCGGTCTGCGGCGGCTGCCTGGCGCTGATGGACGCCGGCGTGCCGATGAAGGCGCACGTCGCCGGCATCGCCATGGGCCTGATCAAGGAAGGCGGCAAGTTCGCCGTCCTGACCGACATCCTGGGTGACGAAGACCACCTGGGCGACATGGACTTCAAGGTCGCCGGCACCGCGCAGGGCATCACCGCGCTGCAGATGGACATCAAGATCCAGGGCATCACCAAGGAAATCATGCAGGTGGCACTGGCGCAAGCCAAGGACGGCCGCCAGCACATCCTGGCCGAGATGCAGAAAGCCATGCCGACCACGAAGACCGAACTGTCGGACTTCGCACCGCGCCTGATTACCATCAAGATCAACCCGGAAAAGATCCGTGACGTGATCGGCAAGGGCGGCGCCGTCATCCGCGCGCTGACCGAAGAGACCGGCACCCAGATCGACATCACCGACGACGGCGTGGTCACCATCGCCTCGGTCGACGCCGCCGCCGGCCAGGAAGCCAAGCGCCGCATCGAAGAGCTGACCGCCTCGGTCGAAGTGGGCAAGACCTACGACGGCACCGTGCTTAAGCTGCTGGACTTCGGCGCGATCGTGCAAGTGATGCCGGGCAAGGACGGCCTGCTGCACATCTCGCAGATCGCCAACGAGCGCGTCAACGCCGTGGCCGACTACCTGAAGGAAGGCCAGCAAGTGCGCGTGAAGGTCCTCGAGACCGACGAGCGCGGCCGCCTGAAGCTGTCGATGAAGGCTGCGGATCCGGTGGAAGCCGCGGCGCAGTAATCGGCGTCAAGCCATGGCGGTTCTGCCGCTTGGATAGAAAAACCGCCAGTGCGTGAGCCTGGCGGTTTTTTATCGTCGCAAATTTCCGCTACATCGACTTTACGAGTAGCACGAGTATTGCGACGACTATTCCAAATTTCGCACCTGAGGTAAAGCTCATGTACACATCGCGGCGTTTATCTTCAGTGTTGCCGTCTTCGCTGCTGGCGGGGTGTGTCATTGGATTATCCCAATCGTAAGGTCGAGCCTGCTATTTTCTGGAGGGTAGGTTGGTAGCCTCGTCCAGATACAGCCTGGCTTGTTTGTTGTTGAGATCGCTTATGCAGGCCAACCTACGCTGCTCCAGACCGTTCATGATTGCCCCTCCTCCGAGCGCCGTGTGGAACGCACATTGCGCGTCTCGGTACTCTGCAAATCGCTTCCTTGAACGTCGAAGCTGTTCCTTCGCATGAGCGGCGTACTTCTCATCCTCGTCCCATTTCGTAATAGCGGTTAGAACGGACGATTCCGCTTTGAGCAGCAATGCTTCGCTCTGTCGTCTTTGCCGCATCAGGCATGCGCGAATCTCCGCCTGCGAATATTCAGAACACTGCTCCAAGGCGGCAGACTGACCCATGGTGTCTCGGGCCGCTACCGGGTTGGCCGCGCAAAAGCTCATTGCGAACGCGATCACTAGTGGGGCTCGCATTGGACATTTCCACCTTTCCTTATCAAGGCCAAGGCATGATCGAGCTTCCTGGCATAGTTGGGATCGCCGCCGCCGTTGTAACGCTGAGCGATCATTGTCGTTGAGATCGGGCGCCAGCCTGTGATGACCTTTTCGACGCGGCCCTTCTGGAATTTAAGGGTTTGGCCAACTTGCAGCGTCGTTACTCCGTCGTTTAGGCGTTTCAGAATTTCGGGTGTGCTTCCATGCTTTCTGGCGATTTTCGCAAGGCTGTCGCCAGGGCTGACCTTGACCTTCTCAATCGTTGCGGAGTCGGCTGAAAGCTTCGTTCTATATTCAAAATACGCCATTCGCATGAGCAGGTAGGCTACACCTGCTCTGATGTTATGGCTCGGAATCGTCGTCACACTCCCAAAGCTGAGCCTCGCCTGCCAACTCGGCGGCAGGATCAGTTCTCCACCTTCAGTTCCGGAAAGTAGTGCCTTCAAGCCTGGATCGCCAGCGACGCCGATCTGCATTGGCTTCGTCGTCCATTCGCGGCTTGCCGCGCCGGTTTCGGTCCACAACATTGCTTTGATGCTTCCAATCGAGGGCTTTGAAGCCAGGCGTTCGATTCAGGTGCAAGTTGAATTCATCCACGGTCATTGTGATTTCGCAGTCATAGACGTTCCATTTTCTATCGCGGACCGCCTGGTCCAGCCCCTCTTGCCATCGTTCGTATGCAGTACGTGATGTCATTGCAGCTCCTGCTTTCTGATCGGTAGGGCGTACGCATATTTGCTCAAATTTGGCTAAGCAATCTTGTTGGTCGCGCAGTCCCAGCCGCCGGCAGTGCTGCCACCAGTCCCACCGAAGACCTTTTGCTGGGTGTATTTCCACTTTACTTTGGAGAACTTGAGGCCCACGCGCTCATTCAATATCTCGCCCGATTCGATTCCTGGAGCGACATGGCCAATGAGGATGTTTTCCAGTTCGATTTCGAAGTACTTCACGCGTTCGCCCTGGCCATCGGCACGCATGAACTCGAGTTTTGCTTTCGGAATCGTTTTACCCACAGCACAGGTCTGCATCAGGATTGGTGAAGAAAGATCAGCCAGCTTGGCGATCTGGATATCGGTAAGCTCGGCCCGCTCGGTGGTATGCCCTCCTGCGGACGAGCTGCTGCTGTTCCTTGGTTGAACAACGCCCCAGTGCACGGACAAGCATTCGATCCAGTCCTTGCGCTTGTCGTCGGCGGATTCACCTTTGATGCCATCAATCTGCAAATAAACATCAATCGCCATATTTCCTCCAAGAATGATTGGAAAGCAATCGCGATTGTTGCGCCTCCAAGTCCAGATGAATTTGGGCAGGATCAAGAGGGGGTGCTTGTCGAGCGATATGGCTGCCCGAAAGCTTGACGGCTTTTTGTTACATCGGCGCCTCAAGCCATGCCACGTTTAGTATGCATACTCCACTCTACCGTGCCGTAGCGAATGGTTAATAGATGTTATAGTTGGTCATTTTTCCAATGTAGGGGTGTTGCGCCAGCGTTTCGCCCACAACCTGAAACATCCAAAACCGACCGAGGATACGAAGAGATGACCACGAAGGACAACGCCGCCCGCATCAGCCAGCTCATCCAGGAACACGAAGCCGAGATCGGCTCGCAATGGATCGCCCAGCTCGAAGCCCTGACCGTGCGCGGCACCGCCAGTTCGAAGCAGCAACTGCGTGACCACTGCCAGCAGTTCCTGGCCGCCTTCGCGACCGCCACCCGTGGCGGCGAGCTGGAAAACATCGACCATCGTTCCTGGGACGAGGTGCGCGACCTGCTGGCCGAGATCTCGTCCAGCCGCGCCAAGAGCGGCTCGACCCCGAGCGAAACCGCGACCTTCGTGTTTTCGCTGAAGCAGCCGCTGTTCGCCCAGATGACGGCCGGCTTCGCCGGCGAAGCCGAGGTGCTGGCCGCCGCTTCCTGGTCGATCAGCGCGCTGATCGACAAGCTGGGCCTGTACACCATCGAGGTGTTCCAGAAGGCCAAGGACCAGATCATCGTGCGCCAGCAGCAGGAGCTGCTGGAACTGTCGACCCCGGTCGTGAAGCTGTGGAACGGCATCCTGGCGCTGCCGCTGATCGGCACCCTGGATTCCGCCCGCACCCAGGTGGTGATGGAGAACATCCTGCAGAAGATCGTCGACACCGGCGCCATCATCGCCATCATCGACATCACCGGCGTGCCGACCGTGGACACCCTGGTCGCCCAGCACCTGATGAAGACCATCGCCGCCGCGCGCCTGATGGGCGCCGACTGCATCATCAGCGGCATCCGTCCGCAGATCGCACAGACCATCGTGCACCTGGGCGTGAACCTGGAGGACGTGATCACCAAGGCCACCCTGGCCGATGCCTTCGTCGTCGCGCTCGAGCGCACCGGCACCACCCTGGTCACCCACAAGGCATAAGATGGAACGCATTCCTATTTTGCGGATGGGCGACCTGCTGCTGGTCACCATCCAGGTCGACATGCACGACCGCCTCGCGATGACGCTGCAGGATGACTTGACCGAGCGCATCGTGCGCGACAGCGCCAAGGGCGTGTTGATCGACATCTCGGCGCTCGACCTGGTCGACTCCTTCATCGGGCGTATGATCAGCAACACCGCGGCGATGGCGCGCGTGCTCGATGCCCAGACGGTGGTGGTCGGCATGCAGCCGGCCGTGGCGATTACCCTGGTCGAGCTGGGCCTGACGCTGCACGGCGTGAAGACCGCGTTGAACGTCGAAAAAGGCATGGCCCTGCTCGGAAAGAACCTGAATAGATGAACGCTGCAACCGCAGTAGAATTCGATACGGAGCTGCTGGAGCGCAACCGCCACCTGCGCACCGACCGCACGACCTTCCCGCTACGCGGCGACGAGGACGTGGTCGGCCTGCGCAAGCACGTGCGCGAGCGGGCGGTGGCGATCGGCCTGTCGCTGGTCGACCAGACCAAGCTGGTCACGGCCGCGAGCGAGCTGGGACGCAACACCATCAAGTATGGCGGCGGCGGCGAGGTTCATCTCGACAAGCTGGCGGACGGCTTTCGCAACGGCATTGGCCTGCTGTTCGTCGACAACGGCCCCGGCATCGCCGACCTCGAGCAGGCGCTGCGCGACGGTTACACGACCGGCGGCGGCCTCGGGCTGGGCCTGG
>DNCF01000185.1:0-2166 GCA_003484545.1 Massilia sp.
CCAGTGGTTCAAGTCGCGCGTCGGCCTGGCGCTGCCGGAGACCCCGCGCGAACAGTCGTTCTGCAGCCACGCGATCCTGGGCGAGCAGCCGATGCTGGTGTTCGATGCCCAGCAGGACCTGCGCTTCGCCGGCAATCCGCTGGTGACCGGCGCACCGCACATCCGCTTCTATGCGGGCGTGCCGCTGCTCGATGCCCAGGGTTACCGGCTCGGGACGCTGTGCGTGCTCGACCGCGAGCCGCGCCGGCTGCGCGAGCGCGAGCTGCGCGCCCTGCGCGAGCTGGCGAAAATCGCGATGGAGGAGATCAGGCGCCGCCGCCCGCCTGCTGCTTCCTGACGGCGGCGATCACGGTGTTGCGGATGGTCTTAAGGACGGCGTCGGCCTTGAAGGGCTTGACGATGAAGCCGTGCACGCCGCGCGCCAGGGCGGCCTGGATGGTCGGCGCGTCGAGGGTGCCGGAGACCATGAAGATGAAGGTCTTGGGCAGCGTGGCGCGCAACTGCTCGACGACGTCGCCCTCCTCGATCTGCTCGCGCGCGATGCAGATCAGCTGCGGCCGGAACTTCGCGGCCAGCAGCAGCGCCCCGTGGGCCGTGTGGGTCTGGCCGACGACCTCGTAGCTGCCGTCGGTCAGCACCGTATTCAACAGTCCGCGCGAGATCGCGTTCGAATCCACCAAAACTGCCTTGAGCATGCCTGTTCCTTCCATCAGGTCGCGTCGTAGGCCAGCATCTTCCACGTGACGCCCAGGCGCACGTCGGTCTTGAGCTGCACCAGCTGGCGCGACAAATACAATATTTCTCGTTCGGCGCGCAGGCGCTCGCCCAGCGGCGTCATGAGGATGCCGGCCCCGGCCATCACCGCGTCGAGGCTGCCGTAGGCGTTGAGCAGGCGCGCCGCGGTCTTCATGCCGATCTTCGACACGCCGGGCACGCCGTCGGTGGCGTCGCCCATCAGCGCCAGCAGATCGTGCAGCAGCTCGGGCGCGACGCCGAACTTGTTGCGCACCCAGGCGTCGTCGTGCCACTCGTTCTTGAAATGGTCCCACACCAGGGCGCCATCCGCGATCAGGGCGTGCAGGTCCTTGTCGGTGGTGGCGACGATCGCCTCGCCGCGGTTCTCCCGCAGCCAGCGCATCACGCAGGTCGCGACCACGTCGTCGGCCTCGACCTCGGGCAGCATCGCGACGTGCACGCCGGCACGGGTCAAGCGCTCCTGGAATTCCGGCAGCGCCTCGCGCAGCACCGAAGGCATCGGCGCACGGTGCTCGCGGTAGCGCGGATACAGCGCGTGGCGCCAGGTCTGGCCGCCGTAGTCGAAGGCGGCCAGCACGTGGGTCGGCGCATGCGCCTCGAGCACGTTGCGAAACGACGAGAACGCGTGGCGCAGCGCGATGCTGGCCTTCAGGTCGGAGTCGGGCTCCGGGCTGGCTTCGTAGACCCGGCGCACGATGTTCAGTCCGTCGATCGCGAGCAGCTTCCCCATCGGTGTCTTACCTTGCGTAGTCGTACTTGCCGCCGCGCGTCAAAGCGCGCTGGTAGGCCGGGCGCGCATGGATGCGCTGCACGAAACCAGAAAGGTTCGGGTACTGGGCGCCGAGCCCGCCGCGCGCGGTGGCCGCCTCCAGCGGGAAACTCATCTGGATGTCGGCGGCGGAAAATTCCTGGCCGGCGAACCAGGGCCGCGCCGCCAGTTCCGATTCCAGGTAGTCGAGCTGGGCCTGGATGTTCGGATTGATGAAACCGTCCTTCACCTTGCGCGCGATGGCGCGCGCGATCGGCTTGACGAAGAACGGCATGGGACCGTTCTCGACGCGGTCGAACACCAGCTTCATCAACAGCGGCGACATGGCCGACCCTTCCGCGAAATGCAGGAAATAGGTGTACTTCAGCTTCTCCGGCGTGCCGGCCGCGGGCACGAGGCGCCCGTTGCCGTAGCGCTCGACCAGGTACTCGACGATCGCGCCGGATTCCGCCACCACGGTGTCGCCGTCGGTGATCACCGGCGACTTGCCCAGCGGGTGCACGGCCTTCAGTTCCGGCGGCGCCAGCATTGTCTTCGGGTCGCGCTGGTATTTTTTGATCTCGTATTCCAGGCCCAGTTCCTCCAGCAACCAGAGGATGCGCTGCGAGCGCGAATTGTTCAGGTGGTGGACGGTGATCATG
>DNCF01000185.1:2338-2537 GCA_003484545.1 Massilia sp.
AGGTGGTGGACGGTGATCATGGCGGCGGCCGTGGTGTGAAAGGACCGCTAGCTTAGCACTGTTGCGCCAGCACAAAAAGGCACGGCCGGATTTGCGGTGAAATGTTTATTGTTTGCAACAAACACCTGGTCTTGCGAACTTTTTACCGTTTTCTTGTAACCGTAAATCATCCGCCGCCGGCGCAGGACGCGCCGGCGCT
>DNCF01000281.1 GCA_003484545.1 Massilia sp.
GGCCGTGCCCGGGCGCAGCCACTGGCGCAGGACCGCGAAGCCCTCGGCGCCTTCGTCGACCTCGCAGTACAGCACCCGCGCCAGGGACAGCTCTTCGCCCAGCAGGGCGCTCGCGGTGTCGAGCACGTCGTCCGGCGAATGGAGCGGGCGCAGCGCGTCGGACAGCTTCAGCTCGAGCGCGGCGCGGCGCTCGGCGCGCCGGCGTTCGGTGGTTTCGAGCGCCGTGCAGTACATGCCGGCCACGCGGCCGGCGCTGTCGTGCAGGGGCGCGTACGAGAAGGTGAAATAGGCCTGCTCGGGCCTGCCGCCACGCACCACGCCGACCGGCAGGTCCTCGAAGTGCACGGATTTGCCCGACAGCGCGCGGTCGATGAAGGGCACCACCTGCGACCAGGCATCGGTCCAGACGCGCTGCAGGGGTTCGCCCAGCGCCCGCGGGTGGCGCTCGCCGAGAATCGGCACGTAGGCGTCGTTGTAGAGCATGCGCAGGTCGGGACCCCAGCAGACGAACATCGGCAGCGCCGAGTCGAGCGCCATCGCGACCGCGGTCGCCAGTTGCGGCGGCCAGTCGTCCGGGTGTCCAAGGGGAGAGTCGCGCCAGTCGTGCGCGCCGATCAGGGCGCGCAGGCCGGCGGGGGCAGCGTCAGGGCCGCCGCGCAGTATTCCGTGCATCTTGCCATTTTCGCACAAGCGCGCGATGCACGTAGCACGGATGCGCGGGGCGCGCCGGCGGCGGCTTGCCGCGTGAGCGGCAGTCCGATTTACAGCTTGATGAAGTGCTCGCGGTAGTACTTCAGTTCCTCGATCGACTCGACGATGTCGGCCAGCGCCGTATGCTTCTGGTGCTTCTTGAAACCGGAGGCCAGCTCGGGCTTCCAGCGGCGGCACAGCTCCTTGAGCGTCGAGACGTCGAGGTTACGGTAGTGGAAGAAGGCTTCCAGCTTCGGCATGCCGCGCGCCATGAAGCGGCGGTCCTGGCAGATCGAGTTGCCGCACATCGGCGACTTGTTGGCCGGGACGTATTGCTTCAGGAAGGCGATCAGCTGGGCTTCGGCGTCGGCTTCGGTGACGGTCGAGGCCTTGACGCGGTCGATCAGGCCCGAGCGGCCGTGCGTGCCCTTGTTCCAGTTGTCCATCTTGTCCAGGGTCTCGTCGGACTGGTGGATGGCGAATACGGGACCTTCGGCGATCACGTTCAGTTCGGCATCGGTGACGACGACGGCGACCTCGATGATGCGGTCGTTGTCCGGATCGAGTCCGGTCATTTCCATGTCGACCCAGACCAGGTTGAACTCGTTCGGACGCGGGGCGGGGTTTGCTGCGGTCGCCGGGTTGGCAGATACGGCGGATTCGGTGGCTTGTGACATAATTCTCTCTTTGCCTAAACAATCCTGCATTTTCTCACAGGCACAGAATGTCTTCACTTGCGTTTTCGGTCTTGTTCGTCGTTTTCTTCGTGCTGACGCTCGGTCTGCGCTTCTGGCTGGCCAACCGCCAGATCCGCCACGTGCTGCGCAACCGCGGCGCGGTGCCCGCCGAATTCGCACACAAGATCGCGCTCGAGACGCACCAGAAGGCGGCCGACTACACCGTCGCCCGCACCCGCTTCGGCATCGCCGCCCTGCTCTGGGGCGGCCTGACCCTGATCGGCTTCACCCTGCTGGGCGGGCTGCACGCGATCTCGAACGCCCTGCTGCCGCTCGCCGGTCCGGGCATGCTACATCAGATCCTGCTGGTGGTCGCGTTCGCGATCGTCTCCGGTGTGCTCGACCTGCCTTTCGATTACTACCGCCAGTTCGTGCTCGAGGAGCGCTTCGGCTTCAACAAGATGTCGCGCGGCCTGTGGCTGGCCGACATGGTCAAGGGCGCCCTGCTCGGCGCCGCGATCGGCCTGCCGCTGCTGTGGGTGATCCTCAAGCTGATGGAAACCACCGGCTCGCTCTGGTGGCTGTGGGCCTGGTGCGTCTGGAGCGGCTTCCAGATCCTGATGATGGTCCTGTATCCGACCGTGATCGCGCCGCTGTTCAACAAGTTCACGCCGCTGGCCGACGCCAGCCTGAAAGCGCGCATCGAGGGCCTGATGGCGCGCGTGGGCTTCGCCTCGAAGGGCCTGTTCGTGATGGACGGCAGCCGCCGCAGCGCCCACGGCAACGCCTATTTCTCCGGCTTCGGCGCCGCCAAGCGCATCGTCTTCTTCGACACCCTGATCGAGCGCCTGGCGCCCCAGGAAATCGAGGCCGTGCTGGCGCACGAACTGGGCCACTTCAAGCTGCGCCACATCGTCAAGCGCATGGTCGTCATGTTCGCGCTGTCGCTGGCCTTCCTGGCCCTGCTCGGCTACCTGAAGGAGCAGAGCTGGTTCTACACCGGCCTGGGCGTGATGCCGCTGCTCGACGGCCCGAACGACGCCATGGCCCTGCTGCTGTTCGCGCTGGTGCTGCCGATCTTCACCTTCGTCCTCGGTCCCCTGAACGCGATCACCTCGCGCAAGCACGAGTTCGAGGCCGACGCCTTTGCCGCGAAGCACAGCAATGCGGACGACCTGGTCTCGGCCCTGGTCAAGATGTACGAAGACAATGCCTCGACCCTGACGCCGGATCCGCTGCACTCGGCCTTCTACGATTCGCATCCGCCGGCCTCGGTTCGCATCGCTCACCTGAATGCGGCGAATCTGCAGGTGCCGGCATGAAGCTGGCCGATCAACATTGCGCCCACGGCGCGCCGGCGCTCGATGAAGCCGAGCTGGCGCTGCAGCTTGCCGCCCTGCCCGATTGGCGCCTGAACGGTAATCGTCTCGAGCGCGAGTACGCCTTCAAGGACTACCACGAGACCATCGCTTTCGTGAATCTTCTCGCCGCGATGATCCACACCGAAGACCACCACCCCGAACTGCGCGTGCGCTACCGCCACTGCCTGGTCGGCTGGACCACCCATTCGGCCGGCAATGCCGTGTCGATGAACGACTTTATCTGCGCTGCGAAAGCCGACGCAATCTACGAGGAACGCAGCGCATGAGCATGAACGGCACCATCATCGCGGCGCACGGCCGCCACTACCTGGCCGACGTCGAGGGCACGAAATACCAGTGCGTCACGCGCGGCAAGAAAACCAATGTGGCGGTGGGCGACGTGGTGCACCTGAAGCAGACCTCGAACGACCAGGCCGTGATCGAGGAGATCGCCGACCGCACCACCCTGATCTACCGCTCCGACCAATACAAGTCGAAGCTGCTGGCGGCGAACATCTCGCGCCTGTTCATCGTCGTCGCCACCGAACCGAGCTTCGCCGACGACCTGGTCTCGCGCGCGCTCGTCGCGGCCGAGGCGGCCGGGATCGAGGCCCATCTGATTCTCAACAAGACCGACGTGAAGGAGCCGCTGCCGCGCGCGCGCGAACGCGCCGCCGTCTACGGTTCGCTCGGCTATCCTGTACACGAGGTCTCGGCGAAAGCCGATCCGCAGCACGCCCTGTCCGTGCTGCAGCCGCTGCTGGCCGGCCAGCATTCGATCTTCATCGGCCAGTCGGGCATGGGCAAGTCTTCGCTCATCAACCTGCTGGTGCCGGACGCCGACATCGCCGTGCGCGAGATCTCCTCGGCGCTCGACACCGGCAAGCACACCACGACCTTCACCCGTCTGTACTGGTTGCCGGGCGGTGCGGCGATCATCGATTCGCCGGGCTTCCAGGAGTTCGGCCTGTACCACCTGACGGAAGGCATGCTGGAGCGCGCTTTCGTGGAGTTCAAGCCTTATCTGGGCGGCTGCAAGTACTACAACTGCCGCCACCTGGCCGAGCCGCAGTGCGCGGTGCTGGAGGCGGTAAAGGACGGGAAGATCGCGAAGATGCGGCACGAGCTGTATGCGCAGCTGCTGCACGAGTCGTCGCAAACACTGTATTAGCAGGGCGGGCTCGGGAGCCCACCCTGCGAAAAAGCCCTTATAATCGAAGGGATAATAGACAAGCGGATACGATATGCCAGTTTCACAACCCATCAAGCACTTCCTGCAGTTCTCCGACTTCTCCCTCGACGAGTTCGAATACGTCATCGAGCGCGCGAAGGTCATCAAGCGCAAGTTCAAGGCCTACGAGGTCTACCATCCGCTGGTCGACCGCACCCTGGTGATGGTCTTCGAGAAAAGCTCGACCCGTACGCGCTTGAGTTTCGAAGCCGGCATGCACCAGCTGGGCGGCGCCGCGATCTACCTGAACACGCGCGACAGCCAGCTCGGCCGCGGCGAGCCGGTCGAGGACGCGGGCCAGGTCATGTCGCGCATGTGCGACATCATCATGGTGCGCACCTTTGGCCAGGACATCATCGAACGCTTCGCCGCCAACTCGCGCGTGCCGGTGATCAACGGCCTGACCAACGAACACCACCCCTGCCAGGTGCTGGCCGACGTCTTCACCTTCTACGAGCACCGCGGCCCGATCGCCGGCAAGACGGTGGCCTGGATCGGCGACGCCAACAACATGCTCTACTCCTGGCTGCAGGCGGCCGAGGTGTTCGGCTTCCACCTGAACATCTCGACCCCGAAGGGCTACGAGCTGGATCCGAGCCTGGTCTCGACCCAGCGCTACACCCTGTTCGACAACCCATCGGACGCCTGCGAAGGCGCGCACCTGGTCAGCACCGACGTGTGGACCAGCATGGGCTACGAGAAGGAAAACGCCGAGCGCATGAAGGCCTTCGACGGCTTCATCGTCGACGCCGCCAAGATGGCGCGCGCCACGCCGGACGCCCTGTTCATGCACTGCCTGCCGGCCCACCGCGGCGAGGAAGTCGCGGCCGAGGTCATCGACGGTCCGCAGTCGGTGGTCTGGGACGAAGCCGAGAATCGCCTGCACGTGCAGAAGGCCCTGATCGAGTACCTGCTGCTGGGCCGCATCGAGGACAAGTAATGATCGACCATACCGGCATCATCGTCGCCGACATCCAGCGCAGCCGCGCCTTCTTCGAGGCCGCGCTGGCGCCGATCGGCTACCGTTTGCTGGCCGAGATACCGGCCGCGGTCACGCAGAGCACCGACGTTGCCGGTTTCGGCGAGCCGCCCAAGCCGGATTTCTGGATTTCCGGCGCGACCGCGGCCAGGCCGGTGAATCACCCGCCGCTGCACGTGGCCTTCCGCGTGAAGACGCGCGCCGAGGTCGACGCGTTCTACCATGCGGCCCTGGCCGCCGGCGGGCGCGACAATGGCGCGCCGGGTCCGCGCATGCATTACCACCCGAATTACTATGGCGCCTTCGTGCTGGACCCGGATGGGCACAACATCGAAGCGGTCTGCCACGAACCCGTTTGAAGTCTTTTTTATCAACCCACCCACAACCGTATGTTTGATCGTTGGCCCTCCGCCCCGCTTGCACAGGACGGCGCTCCCCTGGGCCGGCTGACCATTTAGTCCCCTCCTCCACGTCATACCATCACTGGAACATCCATGAGCGACATTAAAAAAGTAGTACTCGCCTACTCCGGCGGCCTCGATACCTCCGTCATCCTGAAGTGGCTGCAAGACCACTACGGCTGCGAGATCGTCACCTTCACCGCCGACCTCGGCCAGGGCGAAGAGCTGGAGCCTGCGCGCGCCAAGGCGATCAAGTTCGGCATCAAGCCCGAGAACATCTACATCGACGACGTCCGCGAAGAGTTCGTGCGCGACTTCGTCTACCCGATGTTCCGCGCCAACACCGTGTATGAAGGCGAATACCTGCTGGGCACCTCGATCGCGCGTCCGCTGATCGCCAAGCGCCTGATCGAGATCGCCAACGAGACCGGCGCCGACGCCATCTCGCACGGCGCGACCGGCAAGGGCAACGACCAGGTGCGTTTCGAGCTGGGCGCCTATGCGCTCAAGCCGGACGTCAAGATCATCGCTCCGTGGCGTGAATGGGACCTGCTGTCGCGCGAGAAGCTGCTGAAGTACGCGGAAGACGCCGGCATCGAGATCGACATGAAGCACAAGAACGGCGGCGCGCCCTACTCGATGGACGCCAACCTGCTGCACATCTCCTTCGAAGGCCGCCACCTGGAAAACCCGAGCGCGGAAGCCGAGGAATCGATGTGGCGCTGGACCGTGTCGCCCGAGCAGGCGCCGAACGAAGCCGAGTACCTCGACATCGAATACGAGAAAGGCGACATCGTCGGCCTGAACGGCAAGCGCATGACCCCGGCCGCCGTGCTGACCGAGCTGAACCGCCTGGGCGGCAAGCACGGCATCGGCCGCCTGGACCTGGTCGAGAACCGCTACGTCGGCATGAAGTCGCGCGGCTGCTACGAAACCCCGGGCGGCACCATCATGCTGCGCGCCCACCGCGCGATCGAATCGATCACGCTGGACCGCGAAGTGGCGCACCTGAAGGACGACCTGATGCCGCGCTACGCGTCGCTGATCTATAACGGCTACTGGTGGGCGCCGGAGCGCGTCGCGCTGCAGACCCTGATCGACCACACCCAGCAGACCGTCAACGGCTGGGTGCGCGTCAAGCTCTACAAGGGCAACGTGATCGTGGTGTCGCGCGACTCGAAGACCGATTCGCTGTTCGACATGAACATCGCGACGTTCGACGAAGACGGCGGCGCCTACAACCAGGCCGACGCCGGCGGCTTCATCAAGCTGAACGCCCTGCGCATGCGCATCGCCGCCAAGGCGCGCGCAAAGCGTGGTCAATAAGGCGGCCAATAAGGCCGTCGCTGTTGCCTGAAAAAGCCGCCCGCGGGCGGCTTTTTTTACGTCCCGGCCACTACAGGTAGGCCATGATCGCGTCGACGAGCTGGCGCGTGCTGGCCGTCGCCGGCACCATCGACCAGCGGTCGCGCGCGTCGTGGCCGATGCGCAACATGCCGGTATGCTGCTTCAGGTCGGCGTCGGCCGCCGGGTCCAGGTTGTAGAAGCCGAGCCGGCGCCGCAACAGGTCCACCTCGGCCGGCCGCCCGGTGAGGAAGGTCCAGCCCTGGCGCACGCGGTGCCGGCGCATGTAGCGCCGCAGGTCTTCCGGCCGGTCGAGGGCCGGCTGCAGGGTCAGC
>DNCF01000381.1 GCA_003484545.1 Massilia sp.
GGGCGGCGGCAGCGCCCCCCCGGCCCGCGCGGCGGGCCGGCGGCCCCCCCCGCCCCAGCCGCAACCGCCGGCGGCGCCACGGCCCACGCGGTCAGCTTCCAGCAGGTCAAGGGCGTGATCGACCAGCGTTGCGCGATGTGCCACTCGGCCGCGCTGCCGAGCAAGGGCATCGCCTTCGATTCGCCGGCCTCGATCAAGCGCCATGCGCAGCAGATGTACCAGCAGACCGTGGTGCTGAAGGTCATGCCCTTGAATAACGCTACCCAGATCACCGCCGGAGAGCGGGACTTGCTCAAGCGTTGGTACGAAGAGGGCGCCCCGGTCGAGTAAGAACCGGGTCCTCACCGGATGGCGGGCCGGTAACTGCGGTCCTCGCCCGGCCAGCAGCATGCATTCTTTGGTTGCAGACTTACGTCAATAATAATCAGGAGACAAGCATGAAACACCAGAGCCGCCATCCGGTGGACGAGAAACTGCCACTCGGGCGACTGAGCGCACTCGGCCTGCAGCACGTGCTGGTCATGTACGCCGGCGCCATCGCCGTACCCTTGATCGTGGGCCGCGCCCTGAAACTGTCGCCGGCGGAGGTCACGATGCTGATCTCGGCCGACCTGTTCTGTTGCGGCCTGGTGACCCTGATCCAGTCCTTCGGGCTGGGCTCGTGGTTCGGCATCCGGCTGCCGGTCATGATGGGCGTCACCTTCGCCGCCGTCGGGCCGATGGTGGCGATCGCGAACGCCGTGCCCGGCGTCGACGGCGCCCGGGCCATCTTCGGCGCCGGCATCGGCGCCGGCCTGCTGGCGATCCTGATCGCCCCCTTGATGAGCCGCATGCTGCGCTTCTTTCCGCCGGTCGTCACCGGCACCATCATCCTGGTCATCGGCGTCAGCCTGATGCGGGTCGGGGTCGGCTGGGCCATGGGCGGCCAGGACTCGGCGGCGCAGACGGTCGACGTCGCGCGCCTTGCCGTGATGGTCGACGACGCCAAGGCGGCCGCCGCCGCAACGGCCTCCGCCATGCCGGAAACCGTCGCTGCGCCAGCCCTGAAGCTGGCCGGCCCGATCCCGATGAACCCGAATCCCGCCTATGGGGCGCTGGACGACATGGCGATCGCGGCCTTCGTGCTGGTCGTGGTGCTGGCCCTGGTCAAGTATGCGCGCGGCTTCGTCTGCAACATCTCGATCCTGCTCGGCATCGTGGCCGGCTGCAGCGTGGCCTACGCCGCGGGCAAGATGCACTTCGATAAGGTCGGCAAGGCCAACTGGTTCGAGCTGGTCACGCCCTTCGCTTTCGGCATGCCGACCTTCGACATCGTGATGATCCTCACGCTCACCGTGGTGATGGTGGTGGTCATGATCGAGTCGGCCGGCATGTTCCTGGCCCTGTCCGACATGACCGGCAAGAAGATCGACCAGGCCCAGCTGGCGGCCGGGCTGCGCACCGACGCCCTCGGCACCCTGATCGGCGGCGTCTTCAATACCTTCCCCCACACCAGCTTCTCCCAGAACGTCGGCCTGGTCGCCGTCACCGGCGTCAAGAGCCGCTGGGTCTGCGTGGCGGGCGGCTTCATCATGATCGTGCTCGGCATGCTGCCGAAGATGGCGGCGCTGGTCGAGGCGATTCCGCAGTTCGTGCTGGGCGGCGCCGGTCTCGTCATGTTCGGCATGGTGGCGGCGGCCGGCATCCGCATCCTGAGCCGGGTCGACTTCCAGAACAACCGCTTCAACCTCTACATCGTCGCGCTGTCGATCGGCTTCGGCCTGATCCCGCTGGTGGCGCCGCGCTGGGCCCAGCAGATGTCGCACAACCTGCATCCGCTGCTGGAATCGGGCATCCTGCTGACCGCCGTGGCCGCGGTGGCGCTCAACCTGTTCTTCAACGGCAGCCGCGACGTTCCGGTGGCCAGCCACGAAGACCATGGCGCCATGGAGCACTCCGTTGCGCAGGCGGGCAAGGCATGAAGCGCGCACCCCACGCCATCGCCGCCGTCGTGCTGGCCGCCGGCGCGGCCGGGTTGACCGGCTCGGCCCAGGCGGCCGACTGGAGCGACACCTCGCTCGGCTACCGTACCGGCACGCGCTTCGCCGAACCCTTCAACGCGAACGACATCCGCAAGCACATCGTCCAGCTGAACCACGTCAGCGGCTACAAGTACGGGACCAATTTCGCGAACCTAGACCTGCTCCTGTCCGACAAGAGCGATCCGTCCTCCAAGGGCGCGACCTCGGGCGCACAGGAGTTCTACCTGGTGTACCGGCACACGGTCGAGTGGGGCAAGGTCGGCGGCACGCCGCTGCGCTTCGGCCCCCTGCGCGATGCCGGCCTGACCCTGGGCTTCGACGTCAACACCAAGAACGACGCCGGCTACAACTCCAAGAAACGGATGCTGGTGGCGGGACCGACCTTCATGTTCGACGTGCCGGGCATGCTGAACGTCGGCCTCTACGGCCTGTGGGAGAGCAACGCGCCCTACAACGGCTACACCGGCGTCTCCACGCCGCGCTACCGCTACGACACCCATCCGATGCTGGGCGTGGTCTGGGCCTTTCCATTGGCCTCGTCCAGGCTGTCGTTCGAAGGCTACGCGAACCTCATCGGCGCCAAGGGCAAGAACGAGTTCGGGCGCGACACCGCGACCGAGACCAACATCGACATGCAGCTGATGCTCGACGTCGGCACCTGGTTCGGTGCGAAGGCCAAGCGCTTCCGGGCCGGCGTGGCCTACCAGTACTGGAAGAACAAGTTCGGCAACAAGTTCGGCAACGACGGCCGCAGCATTCCCGGTGCGACGGCGCGCACGCCGATGATCAAGGCCCAGTACCACTTCTAGGCGGCCAGCGCACCGTCTCCGCCCCGGTCGAGGGCGCACCTCCGGGCACGCCGGGGCAGGCAAGCGCTTGCCTGCCCCGTATTGCGCTGACAATTGTGAACATTTAACCAGAAATGTCTCATATCGTTGTCCGGGGCCAACACCTCTTACCCAATCAGAAGCTTTTTGGTCGAAAGCGATACAAAAGTTGATTCTGCGTAAGTTCGCGCACTTAAAATCGTTGAATTCCCGGCGTGAATGTGTGGGTGGTGTTCAATATCTTCTACTCATTCATCAAATCCGACAAATCAAGGCAGGCGGCCGCAGGGCCGGCATTCCTCTATCTCTTTATAGAACAATGAAACATCTGAAGATCGGCCAACGCCTGGCCCTGGGTTTCGGCATCGTCGTCGTCCTGATGGTGGCTGTCCTCGCCACCGGCCTGAATGCCTTGTCCGCGATGCGCGACACGATCGACAACATCGTCAACGACAACAACGTGAAGATCGAGGCCGTGACCGACCTGCGCGACGCCGAGCGCCAACTGGCCATTGCCGTGCGCGACCTGACGCTGGTCACGGACGAGCAGGCGATGCAGCAGGCGGATGGGCGCATGACCGCCGCCTCCGACAAGTATGCGCAGGCGATGGCGGTATTGCAGGAGCGTGTGCGTTCGAGCCAGGGGCGGGAACTGCTCGCCAGGATCGTGGCTGCGGAAGCGGCGGCCGTGCCCCAGTTCGAACTCGTGCGCCGCTATGGCAGGAACAACGAACTGGAAGCCGGCGTGAAGCACCTGACCGGGGTGGTGGCGCCGGCCGTGAACACCTGGATGGCCGCCATCGACGCGCTGCTGGCCCACCAGGCGAAGGTCAACGAGCAGGAAGAGCAGGCCGCGAATGCCTCCTACGTCGCCGCCTACCGGGTCCTGCTCGGCCTTGGCATGGCGGCGCTGCTGGCGGCAGCAAGCATTGCCTGGGTCAGCGCACGCTCGATCACGAAGCCGATGAACGAAGCCGTTGCCGTCGCGCGCACTGTCGCCGCGGGCGACCTGACCAGCACCATCTCGGTGCACTCGCGCGACGAGACAGGCCAACTGCTCGCCTCCCTGAGCACGATGAACGACAGCCTGGTGCAGATCGTCGCCAGGGTGCGCGGCGGCACCGATGCCATCGCCACGGCGGCGGGCGAAATCGCAGCGGGAAACCTGGACCTGTCGTCGCGCACCGAGCAGCAGGCCGGCGCGCTGGAGGAGACCGCATCCTCGATGGAGGAACTGACCGCGACGGTCAAGCAGAACGCCGAGAATGCGCGCCGGGCGAATGCGCTCGCGGCCGGCGCCTCGACCATCGCGGCGCAAGGCGGCGAGGTCGTCGCGCGCGTGGTCGAGACGATGCGCTTCATCGACGCGTCGTCGAAGAAGATCGTCGACATCATCGGCGTGATCGATGGCATCGCGTTCCAGACCAATATCCTCGCGCTCAATGCGGCGGTGGAAGCGGCCAGGGCGGGCGAGCAGGGCCGGGGCTTCGCCGTGGTCGCGTCCGAGGTGCGCAACCTGGCGCACCGCTCCGCCACCGCGGCCAGGGAAATCAAGGACCTGATCGGCGATTCGGTCGAGAAGGTGGAGACCGGCAGCCAGCTTGTCGGCGAGGCGGGCGCCACCATGGAGCGGGTGGTGCACAGCGTGCGCCAGGTGAACGACATCATGGCCGAGATCTCCGCCGCCAGCGGCGAGCAGGAGCGCGGGATCGAGCAGATCAACCAGGCCATCGGCGAGATGGACATGGTCACCCAGCAGAACGCCTCGCTGGTCGAGGAAGCCGCCGCCGCCGCGCAGTCCCTGCGGGATCAGTCGGGCGGCCTGGTGGACACCGTCAGCGTCTTCAAGATCCCGGGCCGGAACGCCGCATCGCGCGGCAGCCCGGGCATGGACCTCGCCGCACCCGGCTTCGGACCGGCACGGGCGGAACTGGCCGCGCCGGCGCTTTCCTGAGAATCGCGCCGCGCGTGGCATAATCTGCTCGAGCGCGCGGTCCGCGCGCCGTTTCAGGGGAGGATGCTCGAATGGTGCTCGAGAGCGCGGAAATCATGATCAAGCCCGGCATGGAAGCGGAGTTCGAGGCCGGCGTGCGGCAGGCGGCGCCGCTGTTCCAACGCGCCCGCGGTTGCGCGGGCATGGGGCTCCGGCGCGGCATCGAGAACCCGCGCGCCTACCGCCTGCTGGTGCGCTGGGAGACGGTCGAGGACCATACCGTCCATTTCCGCAACAGCGCGGACTTCCAGGAATGGCGTCGCCTCGTCGGCCACTGTTTCGACGGCGCCCCGACCGTCACCCATCTCGACACCGTGTTCGACGCTTTCTGACCCCGCCACCGTCATGTGCGTCAACTACCGTCCTCCCACGCCCGAGCAGTTCGGCAAGTTCGGCTCGCTCGGCGCCTTCAGCGAACTGCCGGCCGACTGGCGCTGGCCGGAAGAAACCTGGAAGGACTACGCCGCGCCGATCCTGCGCGCCGGCGCCGATGGCCGGCTTGATGCCTGCCTGGCCACCTACGGCATGGTCCCGCGGCGCCACATACCGCCCGGCGTCAAGCCCTTCGACACCATGAACGCGCGCGCCGAATCGCTGGTCGAACGCCGCTCGTTCGCCCCGGCCTGGCGCCGGCTGCAGCTGTGCGCGGTGCCGATGGCCTGGTTCTACGAACCCTGCTACGAGAGCGGGCGCGCCGTGCGCCACGCGATCGGCATGGCGGACGAGTCGCTGTTTTTCGTGGCCGGACTGTGGCGCGACTGGCAGGAGCCCGATGGCGGCGTCTCGTCCTCCTTCACCCAGATCACCATCAACGCCGACGAGCACGCGTTGATGCGCCGCATGCACAAGCCGGGCGACGAGAAGCGCTCGCTGGTGATCCTGCCGCACGACGAGGTCGAGGACTGGCTGGCCTGCCGCAGCATCGACATGGCGCACAGCTTCCTGCGCCATTATCCGGCGGACCGCATGCGCGACTGGCCGGCGCCGGCCGCGGCGCGCGCCAAGGCGCCGCCGCCTTCGCCGAACCTCGAACTGTTCTGAACCCTGGCTACATGAA
>DNCF01000014.1:0-5372 GCA_003484545.1 Massilia sp.
GCTTCGACCGCGTGATCGTCTCCGGCCTGCCGCGCACCGTCGAAACCGCCACCCGGGTGCTCGCCGCCAGCGGCCAGCGGATCGCCCTCGACACCTGGCCCGAGCTGCACGAGATCCGCGGCGGACGCCTCTCCAGCATCCCGACCGCCGAACTGAAACGCGCCTTCACCGGCGCCTTCGAGGGCCTGGTGAATCCGGAGCAGCGCTTCCTCGGCGGCGAATCGGTCGGCGAGATGATGGACCGCGTGCATCCGGCGATCCAGAAGCTGCGCGACGATCCCGACTGGGACACCGTGCTGCTGGTGCTGCACGGCGGCGTCAACTGCGCCATCCTGTCGCTGGCCCTGACCGGACAGCGGCTCTTCCTCGGCGGCCTGGCCCAGACCGCCGGCTGCATCAACGCGCTCGACGTTGGCGCCGATCCGGCCGACTGGGTGGTGCGCTTCGTGAACTACGTCCCCCCTGCCCCGCTGCAGCCCGGTGCGCGCAGCACTACCATGGAACAGCTGTTCGAGCAGTACAAACGCTCGCGCTGAACCCCGTTGAAGCTCCCTTGATTCGCCTGGCAAAACGCTTGAAAAAATACTAAAAACAAATAGCACGGTCGTGCATTTCATCGGCTACAATCACCCGACAACAACACAGGAGGAGACGCCAGTGTATGAAGAAATGATGGGCACCAAGCCGGTGTCCGAGGGCCAGAAGTTCGATGTCGAGGCGCTTGCCGCCTGGCTGCGGGAACATGCTCCCGGCTTCCCGGCCGGTCCGCTCGAAGTGGAACAATTCAAGGGCGGGCAATCGAACCCGACCTTCAAGCTGCGCGCCGGGGGCCAGCCCGGCGGTCAACAATACGTGTTGCGCACCAAGCCGGGGCCGGCGGCCAAGCTGCTGCCTTCGGCGCACGCGATCGACCGCGAGTTCCGCGTGATGCAGGCCCTGCACGGCGCCGGCTTCCCGGTGCCGCGCCAGATCGTCCTGTGCACCGACGAATCGGTGATCGGCCGCGCTTTTTTCCTGATGGAGTGCGTCGAGGGCCGCGTGCTGTGGGAGCAGTCGCTGCCCGGCATGACCCGCGAAGAGCGCGGCGCCATCTACGACGAGATGAACCGCGTCATCGCCCAGCTGCATACGATCGACTACGCGGCCATCGGCCTTTCCGATTACGGCAAGCCCGGCAATTATTTCGCGCGCCAGATCGAGCGCTGGACCAAGCAGTACCAGGCGTCCGTGACCGAACCGATCGAGGCCATGGACCGCCTGATCGAATGGCTGCCACGGAACATCCCGCCGGGCGAGGACACCGCCATCGTGCATGGCGACTTCCGGCTCGACAACATCATCTTCCACCCGACCGAGCCACGCATCCTTGCCGTCCTCGACTGGGAACTGTCGACCCTGGGCCACCCGCTCGCGGATTTCTCCTACCACTGCATGAGCTGGCACATTCCGCCGGGCAAGTTCCGCGGCATCGCCGGCCTCGACCTGGCGGAGCTGGGCATTCCCAACCAGGAAGAATACGTGCGCCGCTACTGCGAGCGTACGGGCAAGACCATCCGCGCCGAAGATTTCAATTTTTATCTCGCCTACAACATGTTCCGCCTGGCCGGGATCATGCAGGGCATCATGAAGCGCTACGTCGACGGCACCGCCTCGAGCGCGCAGGCACTGCAGAACGGCAAAGCCGCCCGCCCCATGGCCGAGATGGCCTGGCAATTCGCGAACCGCTAAGGAGAAAGACAGAATGGATTTCGAGTATTCCGACCGCTGCAAGGAACTGCAGGCGCGCCTGGTCGCCTTCATGGACGAACACATTTATCCGAACGAGAAGGCATTCAAGGAAGAGGTCGACCGCAACGGCGCCGCCGGCGACCGCTGGGTGCCGACCGAGCTCATCGAACGCCTGAAGCCGCTGGCGCGCGAACAGGGCCTGTGGAACCTGTTCCTGCCGAAGTCCGCCCGCGCGCCCGAGGGCCTGTCGAACCTCGACTATGCGCCGCTGTGCGAGATCATGGGCCGCGTCTCCTGGGCGCCCGAGGTCTTCAACTGCTCGGCGCCGGACACCGGCAACATGGAAACCATCGAACGCTATGGCACCGAGGAGGACAAGACGCGCTGGCTCGAACCGCTGCTGCGCGGCGAGATCCGCTCGGCCTTCGCCATGACCGAGCCCGACGTGGCCTCGTCGGACGCGACCAACATCGCGACCCGCATCGAGCGAGATGGAGAGGAATACGTGATCAACGGCCACAAGTGGTGGATCTCGGGCGCCGGCGATCCGCGTTGCCAGATCTTCATCGTGATGGGCAAGACCGACCCGAACGCCGCGCGCCACCAGCAGCAGTCGATGATCCTGGTCCCGGCCAACACCCCGGGCATCACCATCAAGCGCCCGCTGCCGGTGTTCGGCTACGACGACGCCCCGCACGGCCACTGCGAAATCCTGTTCGAGAACGTGCGCGTCCCGAGCGCCAACATGCTGCTGGGCGAAGGACGCGGCTTCGAGATCGCCCAGGGCCGCCTCGGGCCTGGCCGCATCCACCACTGCATGCGTTCGATCGGCGTGGCCGAGCGCGCGCTGGAGCTGATGTGCAAGCGCCTCGACAGCCGGGTCGCGTTCGGGCGCAAGATTTCCGAACAGGGCGTGTGGCGCGAGCGCATCGCCGAAGCGCGCATCCGGATCGACACCGCGCGCCTGCTGACCCTGAAGGCGGCCTGGATGATGGACACCGTCGGCAACAAGCAGGCCCAGGCCGAGATCGCGATGATCAAGGTGCTGGCGCCGACCGTCGCCCAGCAGGTGCTCGACTGGGCGATCCAGGCCCACGGCGCCGGCGGCGTGTCGGACGACTTCCCGCTCGCCTACCAGTGGGCCGGCAACCGCACCCTGCGCCTGGCCGACGGCCCGGACGAGGTGCACCGCAACGCGATTGCCAAGCTGGAGCTTGCTAAATATTCATAAGCTGTTGCTGGGTATCTACAGCCAGGGCGGGTGGATGGCGTTAGCGCTATTCCCCGCCGCCGGGGTCGGCTACCATGCATGCTTGCGGCAGCCCGTGGCCGCGCCGACCCGGATTCCTTCTTGTCCCTGTTTCGCCGTACTTCCCTTCCTTCGATCCGCTCGAAGCTGTTCGTCCTCGTCTTCGCCAGCGTGCTGCCGATCGTGTTCGGCTACATCGCTTTCGTACGGGATGCCGGCCAGCGCGAACGCGAGCACGTCGCGCGCGATGCCGCCGCCGATACCGGTCAGCATGCCGAGCAGGGCGGCCATCAAGGGCGTCAGGCCGAACACGAGGGCCTTCTGCGCGCCGGCCACGCAGAACAGGGCGAGGCCCACCGCGTCGAAGAACAGCACCGGGCTTTGCAGGCGGTTGATCACCGGGTACCAGAAGAAGATGACGACGCCGGCCATGAGCGAGACGGCGAGGTAGCGCCAGTCGCTGATCGCCGCCGGCGGCGTCGCCCCGATCAGCAGGTCGCGCACGATGCCGCCCGAGTTGGCGGCGACGAAGGAGAGCACCAGCACGCCGAAGATGTCGAGGCGGCGGCGCGCGCCGGCGGTGGCGCCGGACAGGGCGAAGACGAAGGTGCCGACCAGGTCGAGCGTGAGGACGAGGGTCTTGATCGCGGCGTCCACGTCAAGAGAGAGAACATTAAACACTTATATTGCCTTGGAATGCGGGGAGGGCGCGGCGAGGTGGTTGCCTGCGGCCTGTATGGACAAGGGCGTCATGATAACGCACCAGTTCGGTGCGCAGGAAATAAGCCTTTTTCGGTCACGGACCGTCTACCGTACGGTGGGCGCCCGTGCCACGCGCAACGATGATGAAGGCTTGCGGGCGCCACGTTGCGCGCGGCGCAGTCTCGTGCCGTTCCCTAGATGTCCACGACCACGCTTCCAGCACCGGAACCGTGGCTGACGGGAGCCTGACCCGGGCCCGACCCGGACGGTCCTCGCTCGCGCGGAACGGTTGCTGCCAGCCGTGACAGTGCGTGACTTTTGCGGCTGCGCGAGCTGCTATGCTGACCAGGACTGCCGGCTCCGGCCTGGAATCGGCACACGTCGGGTGAGCCTGGTTCCGGTCTACCGTTCAAGGGAATGCAATCGATGCACAAGCGCTTCGGCATATGGCTGATCACCGGCAAAAGATCCTTCCTTCACCCTGCGATCTGGCGCGAGGATGCGAATGCGTATCCCATGCAGACGCGTCTACAGCGCATCGCGGGTGTCAGGTACGCAGGTACCCGTTATCCGAAGTGTCCCGATTCCGTGACGGGGTTCGGTGAAATCGTGCCAGGGCGAAGGCCCCGGTCAGTCGCTTGCCTGTTCAAGGGCCAGTTCGATAGGGACCCCGACCTATCTCGATCGTTCAGGCTTCGTGGCGGGCACCGATCGGTACTGGCGCGAGCAAGCGGGTATGCGATCATCTCGTCGAAGGGTTTGCGCCGCGTATCCATCCAGGGCGCGGTTTTCGTCGGCACGATGAGGGTGCGTGATGGGGCTATCTGATGCCATGCCAGGTCGATACCTGGCCATTGCCTGCCTGGCCCTCGTCATGCATTCAGCCGGAGCAATCGATATACCGATGAACAGGCACCTTACAATGGAGGCGCTGGATTCGAAGACCTGCTACAGCACCGTCAAGAACGGCAGGCAGCTCATCGGGTATGAGCTCAATGAGCTGCTCGTCTCGTCCTCAGGGAAATTGGTCAAGCTGGAGGCAATCGGGAGTGCCGGCGTCGGCGACGGGCAAGCGCGGCGCTATCGGGGGCATGGGATCGAGGTGACGATTGTTCCTCGGAAGATCGCAAGCCACGAGGATGACGATCAGGAGCTGTACATCACCCTCGAGGAGGGATACGCCGTGATCAGGGAACATGGCCGGCAACGGCGACTCCAGGTCAAGGTCAGCCAGATTTGTACGCCGTGACCTGGCGCTGGGTTGCGGCGCTGGCGCTCTCGGCGCGGGCTGCGGTGGCCTGCGCCCGAGCCGCGGGGTGAATTGTTGCGGCAGCGGACGTTGGACGAACACGTAACGCGTGGGCACAGGTTGCCCACCCTACGGGAATGAGAAACGCCGGCCGCGATGCTGGACGCGGCCGGCGTTTCGGGGCAGGGGTATCAGAAAGCGGCGATACCGGTCTGCGCGCGGCCCAGGATCAGGGCGTGGATGTCGTGCGTGCCTTCGTAGGTGTTGACCACCTCGAGGTTGACCATGTGGCGGATGATGCCGAATTCGTCGGAGATGCCGTTACCGCCCAGCATGTCGCGCGCGGTGCGGGCGATGTCGAGCGACTTGCCGCAGGAATTGCGCTTCATGATCGAGGTGATCTCGACCGCGGCGGTACCCTCGTCCTTCATGCGGCCCAGGCGC
>DNCF01000014.1:5534-5880 GCA_003484545.1 Massilia sp.
GAACTTGCCGTGGATCGCCGGGGCCGACAAGCCTTCCCAGCCCTTTTCCAGGACAAAACCGCGGATCGCGCCTTCGTCGTCCTTGGCCCAGACGACGAAGACGTCGGCGACCGGGGAATTCGTGATCCACATCTTCGAGCCGGTGAGCGCATAACCACCGTCGACCTTGCGCGCGCGGGTCACCATCGAGCCCGGGTCCGAGCCGTGGTTCGGTTCGGTCAGGCCGAAGCAGCCGATCCATTCGCCGGTGGCCAGCTTCGGCAGGTATTTCTGCTTGGTCGCTTCGTTGCCGAATTCGTAGATCGGGACCATGACGAGCGACGATTGCACGCTCATCATCGAGCGG
>DNCF01000284.1:0-234 GCA_003484545.1 Massilia sp.
CTGGCCCTTCCTGACCGAAGTCGACGTCGCCGCCGCCGTCCCGGCGCTGGTCGCGCTCGGCGACTCGCTGACCGACGGCGTCGGCAGCATCGGCAATACCAACCGGCGCTGGCCCGACTACCTGGCGCGGCGCCTGCAATCGACCCTGGGCGCCGGCGGGCGCATCGGCGTGGTCAACCGCGGCCTGAGCGGCAACCTGATGCTCAGCGACTACGCGACCGCGCTGACGGCCGG
>DNCF01000284.1:506-6463 GCA_003484545.1 Massilia sp.
GCGCTTCGACCGCGACGTGCTGGCCACCTGCGGCGTGCGCTACCTGTCGGTCTTCATCGGCATCAACGACATCTGCTACAGCCCCGGCTCGAATCCGATTCCGGTGGCCGACCTGATTGCCGGCTACCGCCAATTGATCGCGCGTGCCCGCGCGCGCGAAATCATGGTCATCGGCGCCACCCTGCCGCCCATGGAGGGCTTCAAGTACTACACCAACGCGCGCGAGGCGGTGCGCCGCGCGGCCAACGACTGGATCCGCGGCAGCGGAGAATTCGACGCCGTGACCGACGTCGAGCTGGCCCTGCGCGACCCCGATGCTCCCGGGCGCATCCTGCCCGCCTTCGACAGCAACGACCACCTGCATCCGAACGACGCCGGCTACCAGGCCATCGCCAACGCCTTCCCGCTGGCGCCTTTTGTATCGGCCACCACGCCGCCGCTCGAATTCAGCTACCGATAAGCGACAATGACCCGGCGACCTGTAACAAGCTGTAATTCCACGCCAAAATGGACACCCATAAACTATCATGGCGGCATCAGGAGGACCGTCATGAAAAAACTCATCGTCATTACCGCTGCATTGGCGGCGCTCACGGGCTGCGCCACGCAGTATCCCGGCCCGGCCAACTATGGCACCCGCGGCTACGCCCAGGCCGCCGATCCGGATGGCTGGCAGGTCGTCTCGGTCACCCCGGTCCCGCTGGGCACGGGCGCGCGTGCCGGCGACGCCGGTGTCGTGACCAGTTCGCCGGTCGTCGTCAATCCGGCGCCGAGCAACCCGGTGTACGCGACGCAGCCGGCGTATTCGGCATACCCGGCTTATCCGGCTTATCCAACTTACGGGGCGCCGGCGCCGGTCGTCGTGCAGGACCCGTACTGGTACCCGCCGGTCTCGATCGGGCTGGGCTTCAGCTTCGGCCGCAGCTGGGGTGGCCACCATCACCATGCGCGTCCGCGTTACCACCGTCGCTGACCATGCGTGCGCGTGCGGGCGGCTTCGCCGCCTTTGCGCTTGCACCAAAACAGGGAGGCCGCACCGTCCGTGCGGCCTTTTTTTCGCGCAAAAATACGCCTGTTTGCTTACCCGTTTCTTACTGTTTGGTGACGTAAAAATATTTATTTTGCATGGTGCGACGCGTCACAGCAATCGATTGCTGTTGGCCAATTGCTAACCTACAATGATTTGTCGATGGCGCCTCGGCGGTGCTTTTCCGCCACGCGGCCCGGCGTACGGCAAAACTAAAAACCACTACGGAGACAGCAAATGAATTTCAGCATGAAAGCATTGGTTGCAGGTGTAGCACTGGGTTTCTCGATGTCGGGCATGGCCGCGGAGCCGATCAAGATCGGGGTGACCGGACCGTTCACGGGCGGTTCGGCGCCGATGGGCGTCTCGATGCGCGACGGCGTCAAGCTGGCGGTCCAGGAGATCAATGCCAAGGGCGGCGTGCTGGGACGGCAATTGCAGATGGTCGAGCGCGACGACGAGGCGAAGCCGGAGCGCGGCGTGCAGATCGCCCAGGAACTGATCAACAAGGAACGCGTCGCCGCCACCGTCGGCTACATCAACACCACCGTGGCCCTGGCCTCGCAGCGCTTCTACCAGAACGCGAAAATCCCGGTGATGAACAACGTCGCCACCGGCTCCGTCATCACCAAGCAGTTCGCCAGCCAGCCGGACAACTACATCTTCCGTAATTCCGCCAGCGACACCATCCAGTCCGCGATGATCGTCGAGGAAGCCATCACCCGCCGCGGCTTCAAGAAGGTCGCCATCCTGGCCGACTCCACCAGCTACGGCCAGCTCGGCCGCGAAGACCTGGAGAAGACGCTGGAACAGAAAGGCATCAAGCCCGTCGCCGTCGAAAAATACAACCTGAAGGACGTCGACATGACGCCCCAGCTGCTGAAAGCCAAGCAGGCCGGCGCCGAGGTAGTGCTCACCTACGGCATCGGCCCCGAGCTGGCCCAGATCGCCAACGGCATGGAGAAGCTGAACTGGAAGGTGCCGATGATCGGCAGCTGGACCCTGGCCATGGCCAACTTCATCGACAACGCCGGCAAGAACTCGGAAGGCACGCGCATGCCGCAGACCTTCATCCAGGAAGGCGACACCGCGCGCCGCAAGGCCTTCATCGACGCCTACATCAAGGCCTACAATCCGCCGGGCGGGCGCATGCCGTCGGCCGTTTCCGCCGCCCAGGGCTACGACTCGGTCTACCTGCTGGCCGCCGCCATGAAGCAGGCCGGCAGCACCGAAGGCCCGAAAGTGAAGGCCGCGCTGGAAAACCTGAACGAGAAGGTCGAAGGCGTGGTCACCACCTACAACAAGCCCTACAGCAAGACCGACCACGAAGCGATCAACTTCGAGAACACCCGCTTCGGCGAAGTGCGCGGCGGACGCGTCGTCCTCGCCAAGTAAGCACCGCAGCCTCACGCTAACGTAGCACGGCCGGTCCCCATCCGGGGGCCGGCCGGGGACGCGCCGCATCTGTCGCGCCCTGTCGCACCGTCCCGCGTTTGGTTTCTGCCTCACTTTTTGTCGACCGGCGGCGCGCGCGCCGCCCCACGGGTGAACATCATGGAAATTCTTCTGCAGCTGGTCTTCAGCGGAATCGCGCTCGGCATGATCTATGCCGTCATCGCCTTCGGCTACCAATTAACCTTCGCCACCTCCGGCACCCTGAACTTCGGGCAGGGCGAGGCCCTGATGCTCGGCGCGCTGGTGGGCCTCAGCCTCGTCGGCAACATCCACGGCGGCCCCTACATCAGCTACTGGCTCATGATCCCGCTGGTGATCCTGTTCGGCGCGGCGCAGGGCGCCTTCGTCGAGTGGATCGGCGTGCGTCCCGCCATCAAGCTGAAAAGTGAATTCGGCTGGATCATGTCGACCATCGCGCTGGCCATCATCTTCAAGAACATCGCCGAAAACATCTGGGGCAAGGAAGACATGCCCTTCCCCTCGCCGCTCGACTCGACCCCGTTCCAGGTCATGGGCGCGAACGTGCAGCCGATGCAGGTCGCGGTGATCGTCGGCGCCCTCCTCATCATGCTGGCGGTCGAAATCTTCAACCGCAAGTCGATCTACGGCAAGGCGGTGGTCGCGACCTCGAACGACCGCGACGCCGCTGGGCTGATGGGCATCAACACCGGCCGCGTGATCACCTTTTCCTATGCCCTGTCCTCGGCCACCGCGGCCTTCGCCGGCGTGCTGGTCGCCCCGGTCACGCTGACCGGCGCCACCATGGGCGCCTCGCTCGGCCTGAAGGCCTTCGCGGTGGCGATCATCGGCGGCCTGACCTCGGGCATGGGCGCCATCGTCGGCGGCCTGATCATGGGGATCTCCGAGACCCTGGCCGGCTACTACATCTCGACCGGCTACAAGGACGTGCCGGCCCTGCTGCTCCTGCTGCTGGTGCTCGCCGTGAAGCCTTCCGGCCTGTTCGGCAAGGCCGCGATCAAGAAGGTCTGACCATGAACAAGAAGACCCTGCTCGCCTCCCTCGTCGGGATCGCCGTGCTGGCGGCCTTTCCGCTGGTCGTCACCAATCCCTACTACGTCCACCTGGTCGAGACCATCCTGATCTACGCGATCCTGCTGTTCGGGCTCGACATCGTGGTCGGCTACACCGGCCAGGTCTCGCTCGGCCACGCCGGCCTGTTCGGCATCGGCTCCTACGTCACGGCGGTGCTGATCATGCACTTCGGGACGCCCTGGTTCCTGGCGATCCCGGCCAGCATCCTCGTCACCGCCCTGTTCGGCGCCGTGCTGGCGTTGCCGGCGCTGCGCGTCACCGGTCCTTATCTCGCCATGGTGACCCTGGCCTTCGGCACCATCATCCAGATCCTGATCAACGAGATGTCCTTCATCACGCAAGGGCCGATGGGCATCACCCTGACCAAGCCGAGCGTGTTCGGGCGCGAGCTGCACGAGACCGAATACTTCTACATGGTTGCGATCTTCATGGTGGCGGCGCTGGCCGTCGTGCACTTCCTGCTCAAGTCGCACTTCGGACGCGCCTTCGAGGCGCTGCGCGACAGCCCGATCGCCTCCGACTGCATGGGCGTTTCGGTCTACCGCTACAAGGTCTACGCTTTCGTCATCAGCGCCGCCCTGGCCGGCCTGGCCGGCAGCCTGTATGCCTACTCCGAGCAGTACGTTTCGCCGAACACCTACAACTTCGAGCTCACCATCCTGTTCCTGCTGGCGGTGATCATGGGCGGTCGCAAGACCCGCACGGGTTCGATCATCGGCGCGATCATCGTCGTCATGCTGCCCAGCCTGCTGGCCGATATCGCGCTGTTCCGCCAGATCGCCCTCAGCGCCGCCATCCTGGGCGTGCTCGGCTCGGCGGTCGCCCTGGCGCGCCGCCGCACCACGCCGCGCCGGGTGCTGGTACCGCTGGCCGCCACCATCGGCCTGGCGGTCTGGGCCTACCGGATCGAGAACATGGTCGACTGGCGCCTGACCATCTTCGGCCTGATGACGCTGTTCGTCGTCTACTACCTTCAGGAAGGCATCGTCGGCTTCCTGCGCCAGCTGCTGGGGCGCCGCGTGGCCCACACCCGCGCGGTCGACGCCGACGGCGCCGCCGATCCGTTCGCCGGCATCCGCCAGGATGCAAAACAGGACGGCGGCAGCGGCGACCTGCTGCGCGCGGAGAACATCCTGATGCAGTTCGGCGGCCTGAAGGCGCTGAACCAGGTCGACCTGAACGTGGCGCGCGGCGCCGTGCATGGCCTGATCGGCCCGAACGGCTCGGGCAAGAGCACGATGATGAACGTCCTGACCGGCATCTACAAGCCGACCGCCGGCAACGTGGTGTTCGCGGGCGAGCGCATCACCGGCCGCTCGCCGTCGCAGATCGCTCTCGGCGGCGTGGCGCGCACCTTCCAGAACGTGCAGCTGTTCGGCGAGATGACCGCCACCGAGAACGTGCTGGTCGGCCTGCACCACAGCTTCCGCTCGAACGTCTTCGACGCCATGGTCAAGACCCCGCGCGTGCGGCGCGAAGAAGCGGCGGCGCGCAAGCGCGCGGCGGCCATCCTGGAATTCGTGGGCTTGTCGAACCTGGCCGACGAGGAAGCGCGCAACCTCCCCTACGGCAAGCAGCGCCTGCTCGAGATCGGCCGCGCGCTGGCGCTCGACCCGCGCCTGCTGCTGCTGGACGAACCTGCCGCCGGCCTGACCGCGCCCGACATCCGCGAATTGATGGCGATCATCCGCAAGATCCGCGACCACGGCATCACCATCATCCTGATCGAGCACCACATGGACGTGGTGATGTCGATTTCCGACACCGTGACCGTGCTCGACTTCGGCCAGAAGATCGCCGAAGGCAGTCCGGCCAGCGTGCAGGCCGACCCGCGCGTCATCGAGGCCTACCTCGGCGGCGCCGCCGACACCGCGCCGCCCGCCGCGGCCGCCATCTAGGAGAAATCATGCTGACGATACAGAATCTGGAAGCGGCCTACGGCAAGGTGCAGGTCCTGCACGGCATCTCGCTCGACGTGCCGAAGGGCAGCCTGGTGACCCTGATCGGCTCGAACGGCGCCGGCAAGACCACGACCATGCGCGCCATCTCGGGCATGATCAAGCCGCGCGCCGGCAAGGTGACGCTGGACGGCAAGGACATCACCGGGCTCGACTCGCACCGCATCGCGCGCAGCGGCCTGGCCCACTCGCCCGAGGGGCGGCGCGTGTTCGCGACGATGACCGTGACCGACAACCTGCTGCTGGGCGCCTTCCCGCGCTTTACCCGGGCGCGGCCGAAGGGCGACGTCGCGCACGACCTGGAGCGCGCGATGGAATTGTTCCCGCGCCTGAAGGAGCGGCGCGAGCAGCTGGCCGGCACCCTGTCCGGCGGCGAGCAGCAGATGCTGGCCATGGCGCGCGCGGTCATGCTCAACCCCGACGTGGTACTGCTCGACGAGCCCTCGATGGGCCTGGCGCCGATC
>DNCF01000284.1:6754-6943 GCA_003484545.1 Massilia sp.
ACCATGCTGCTGGTCGAGCAGTTCGCCGCCGCCGCCCTGAACGTGGCCGACTACGGCTACGTGCTGGAAAACGGCCGCATCTCGGTGCACGGCCCGGCCGAGAGCCTGAAGCACGACCCGAAGGTGGTGGCGGCCTACCTTGGCGGCGGGCAGGCGCACTGAGGCGGACGCCGGCGCAGCCGCTGCGCC
>DNCF01000351.1 GCA_003484545.1 Massilia sp.
CACCAGGTCGCGGTCACCGGCAAGGACGGCGCCGTCATCGGCCTGGTCAGCCGCTCCGACCTGATGGCGGCGCTGTGCGAACAGCGGCTGGCCGCGGCCTGAGGCGCCCGCCCGCGGCGCTCGGGCCGGTGCGGCGCGCCGTCATTAATCAAATTGCATTAGGATGAATACCCCCCCGTGCGGCGATATTCATAGGTGATGCGTGACATTGGCTAGTGACCAGAAAGAAGGTGAGGACGGTTTGTCCGATACGTCGCGGCGCATGCTGGCGCTGCGCGACACGGTCTTCGCGGAATGGGAGCGCAGCGTGCGCGGCGCCGTCGAGCAGGCGGCCGAACTGCGCCACCCGGTCCTGATCGACACCTTGCCTGTGTTTTACGACAACATCGCCGAAAGCCTCAGCAGGGGCACGATGCGGACCCACGGCGCCGACCGCACCACCGTCGCCGCCGAGCACGGCGGCGAGCGCGCCCGCGTCACCAGTTACGATCACGTCGCCCTGATCGACGAATACCAGCTGCTGCGCCGCGCCATCCTCGAGGTGCTGCCGCGCGAAGGGGTGGCGCTCGGCGCCGCCGAGGTCGTGATCATCGACGCCTCGATCGACGCCGCCATCAAGGAGGCGGTGCATGCCTTCACCCTGGTCCACAACGGCCTGCGCGAACGCCTGGCCGCCGCCCTGACCCACGACCTGCGCGGCCCGCTGCAGGCCGCGGCCACGGCGCTCGACCTGATCGTGCGCATGGAGGACGTGTCGCGCATCCACGACGTGGCCGCGCGCGCCTCGAAAAGCGTGCACCGGATGGGCGGCATGATCGGCGAGCTGCTCGATTCGATGGCCTTCCACGGCGGCCAGCGCGTGCCGCTGGACCTGTCGAACTTCGACATCCGCGAGCTGGCCGTCGAAGTGCAGCGCGAGGCCGGTCCCGCCGGGGCGGGCGTCGAACTGCTGGGGTCCAGCGTGCACGGGTGGTGGGACCGCAAGGCCTTGCGCCGCGCGCTCGAGAACATGCTGTCGAATGCGCGCAAGTACGGCGCGCCGGACAGGCCGGTGCGGATCAAGGTCGACGAGGTCCACGAGCGCCTGCTGCTGACCGTGCACAACGAAGGCGAGCCGATCCCGCCCGGCGAGCAGGAAGACATCTTCCAGATGTACCGCCGCGCCGAGGCGGCCGCCAGGGGCGAGAAGCAGGGCTGGGGCATCGGCCTGCCCTACGTGCGCACGGTGGCGGAAAGCCACGGCGGCAGCGTCGGCGTCGACAGTTCGCGCGAGCGCGGCACCACCTTCGTGATCGACATCCCGGTCGATTGCCGGCCATTCCGCAGCGCGCCGACGCTCGCTTGAATTTGCCGCGGCCATAAAAAAACCGGGGACCCGCCCCGGTTTCATCGATGCCGCTGCCGCTTATGCCTGCTCGGCCCCGCAGCACTTCTTGTACTTCTTGCCGCTGCCGCAAGGGCAGTCGTCGTTGCGGCCGACCTTCGGCGCCTCGTTGCGCACGGTCTCGACGGCGGGCTTCCTCAGCGGCAGCCAGTAGCGGTGGATGGCCGGCAGGTTGGCCTCGATCTCGAGCGCCAGCTGGTGCGCCTTGACCGGGTCTTCGACCAGCGGCAGCTCTTCTTCCTCGATCTCGTCGGCGCCGAGCAGGTAGAGCGGGCGCATCAGGTCGGCGACCTCGGAATCCCAGATCGGGTCCCAGGAACCCGGGCGCAGTTCCATGCCTTCCCAGAAGCCCCAGCACCAGGCTTCGGCGTCGATCAGGGTCTGGCCCTTGTGCTCGTGCTCGCAGTACAGCGGCTCGAATTCCTTGGGCGCGACTTCGAAGGTGATCAGGACTTCGTTCATGAAGCGCATGATCAGGTTGACGATGCGCTCCTCTTCCTTGCCGTTCTTCCACTTCGGCGCCTGCTTGCCGTCCTCGCCCCAGACGCGCGGCAGCCACTCGGCCGGCATGATGGTTTCCGGCCCGATGGCGATCGCCGTCAGGTAGCCGTGCAGGGTGTCCATCGTCATCGCGTCTTCCGGGCTGCGCTCGGAGAGGAGGAACTGGTCGAGTTCGTTGAATTCTTTTTCGGTGAGGGGCTGGTCGAGTTGCATGGGATGCTCTTGTTGCGGTGAAGCCGCCAGTGTAACGCCTGCGGCGCCCAGCGCACGAAAAAAAGCGCGCCGCCTTACAATGGCGCCATGGATCATCTGTCATCTTCCGCGGCGCCTTCGGGCTCGCACCCATTCTCCGGCCTCGACCCGGACCGCGTGCTCGACGCTCTGCAAAGCGTCGGTATATATGGCGACGGCCGCCTGCTGGCCCTGAACAGCTACGAGAACCGCGTCTACCAGGTCGGCTGCGAGGACGGCCCGCCGGTGGTGGCCAAGTTCTACCGCCCCCAGCGCTGGAGCAATGACGCCATCCTCGAGGAACACGCCTTCGTGGCCGAGCTGGCCGAACGCGAGGTGCCGGTGGTGCCGGCCATGACCATCGAGGGCCGGACCCTGCACGAATTCGGCGGCTTCCGTTTCGCCGTCTTTCCGCGCCGGGGAGGGCGCGCGCCCGAGCTGGGCGACGCCGCCACGCTGGAGTGGATCGGGCGCTTCATCGGCCGCATCCATGCGGTCGGGGCGGCCGCGCCTTACCGCGTGCGCCCGGCGCTGGACCAGCAGACCTTCGGGCGCGAGCCCGCGGACTACCTGCTGCGGCACGACTTCCTGCCGCGCGAGCTGCGCGCGACCTACGCCAGCGTGGCCGAACAGGCCCTCTGCGAACCTGCCTGCTGCTA
>DNCF01000075.1 GCA_003484545.1 Massilia sp.
GTGCGGTCGGTCTCGCGCAGGCTGCCGTCCGGCTGGGGCGTCGGGTAGCGCAGGGGGCTGGCGCGGTTGGTGCTGCCGAGGATGGTGCCGCCGAGGTGGCCGATGGCATGCACGTCTGCCTCGCCGAGTCGCCGTACCGGTTCACCGGCGCAGGTTTCCGGCGCCAGCAGGCCGTTGAAGCCGTCGCGGATACCGTGGCATTCCCAGCCGAGCCGGCCGGCGGCCAGGACCACCGAACGGATCACGGCGTTCAGGCCGGGCGCGTCGCCGCCGCCGGTCAGCACGCCGATGCGGGCGATGCCGGTCCCGGGCCCGGGCCCGGCCCTCGTTGCGGATGCGGTCGCGGTTGCGGTTGCGGTCCTCGGCGTTGTCGCTGGATGTGCAGTCACCTGTTCTCCCTCCCTGTTCCGGTTGCGCCGGCCTGGCGCCACGATAGCACGGGCCCGTCATTGCGCGCATGACGCTTGCCGGCGGCGATTTCCAGGGCCGGCACGCGCCTGCGCGACGCGCTGACGCGACACGCTTCCTGCGCCACGACAGGCTGGCGGCGGGAACCGACAGGCAGGCGTAGCATGTCTAATCCCGGTGCCAGCCGCAATGGAGGTGTGCCATGTCGCAAACCCAGGTCCTGATCGTCGGCGCCGGCCCCACCGGGCTGGTGCTCGCGCTGTGGCTGACCCGCATGGGCGTCGACGTGCGCATCGTCGACACCACGCAAGGCCCGGGCACCACCTCGCGCGCCCTGGTGGTCCAGGCGCGCACGCTGGAACTCTACCGCCAGCTCGACCTGGCAACGCCGGTGATCGAACAGGGCTATCCGATCAAGGCCTTCAACATCTGGACCGAAGGCGAGCACCGCGCGCGCATCGAGCTCGGCGCGATCGGCGCCGGCCTCACGCCCTACCCCTTCCTGCACATCTTTCCGCAGGACAGGCATGAGCGCCTGCTGGTCGCGCGCCTGGAAGCCGCCGGCGTGCGGATCGAGCGCGAATGCGCCCTCGAGAACTTCGAGGAAGACGGCGACGGCATCGTAGCCCAGCTGCGCGACGTCCACGGCAACAGCGAACGCGTCGAGGCGCGCTACATCGCCGGCTGCGACGGCGCGCGCTCGACGGTGCGCAAGCTGATCGGCGTCGATTTCCCCGGCGGCACCTACCGCCAGGTGTTCTACGTCGCCGACATCGAGGGCGAGAGCCCGGCCCTGAACGGCGAACTCAACCTCGACCTGGACGAAGCCGACCTGCTGGCGGTGTTCGCCATGGGTCCGGGCGGACACGGGCGCCTGGTCGGCACGGTGCGCGACGAGCGCGCCGAGCGCGCGGAAACCCTGCAATTTTCCGACGTCAGCCAGCGCGCCATCGACAACCTCCTGATCAGCGTGCACAAGCTCAACTGGTTCTCGACCTACCACGTGCACCACCGGGTCGCCGAGCACTTCCGGCGCGGACACGCCTTCCTCGTCGGCGACGCCGGCCACATCCACAGCCCGGCCGGCGGCCAGGGCATGAACACCGGCATCGGCGACGCCATCAACCTGGCCTGGAAGCTGGCCGCGGTGCTGCGGGGCCGCGCACCCGAGCTGCTGCTCGACAGCTACGAGGCCGAGCGCCTGCCGTTCGCGCGGCGCCTGGTGGACACCACCGACCGCGTGTTCGGCTTCCTGAGCGCGAACGGTCCGGTCGCCGAAATCGTGCGCACCGGCCTGGCGCCGCGGATCATGCCGCTGATCGCGAAGCTGCCGGTGACGCGCGAATACCTGTTCCGCACGATCTCGCAGACCGTGCTGCACTACCGCCACGCGCCGCTCAACAGCGGCACGGCGGGCCGGATCCGCGGCGGCGACCGCCTGCCCTGGGTCGAAACCGAGGGCGGGGACAATTTCGCCCCCCTGCCCCTTCCCGCATGGCAAATGCACGTGTATGGCCACGCCAAGCCCGAGATCCAGGCATGGTGCGACGCCCACCGGGTGCCGCTGCGCAGCTATCCGTGGAGCGAACGCTGCGCGCACGCGGGCCTGGCGCACAACGCCGCCTACCTGCTGCGGCCCGACACCTACGTCGGGCTGGCGGCCGGATCGCCGTCGGTGCACGTGCTCGACGAGTACCTGCGCGACAATGCCCTGAGCCTGTGACGGCGGCGCGCCGGCGCGTGGCTCAGCGCACGGGCAGCCTGTCGCGCCCGCTCAGTGCTTCTTGCCGCCGCCGGACATCTTGTTTTCCGTGGCCCAGGCACGGCGCTTGGCCTCGGCCGGCGGCGTGCCGCGCTTCTCGTAGCTTTCCTCGATGTGCTTGGCCTGGCGCTTCTGCTTGTCGGTATAGGACGATTTATCTCCTTGTGGCATGTCAGCCTCCTGTCGGTTCAAAGGGTTGAGGGGTTTGCGCCCTGGGCGCCCGCGTCCGGCCCGATCAGCGCCACCTTCAGCCAGCCCGGGCGGCGCTGGTCGAAGGCTTTGTAGGAGTCGATCACGGATTCCATGCCTTCGCGCCGGGTGATGATGGCGGTCGGATCGATGGCGCCGGTACGCACCAGTGCGATCAGGTCCGGGATGTACTTGCGGTGGTTGCAATTGCCCATCCGGATGGTCAGGTTCTTGTTCATCGCGCTGCCGATCGGGAACGAGGTATCGGCCGGCGGATAGACGCCGATGATCGACAGCGTGCCGGCCTTGGCCAGCGCCTGCACCGCCCACTGCTGGGCCTGGGACGGGGCCTGGCCCGGATGCCGGTTCGGGCCGTCGGGGCGCTGGACCGCAGCGACCGCTTCCAGTTCCCGCTTGAACTCCTCCGCCTGCGCCGCGGCCGGATCGGGCACATCCTCGAGGCGGATGTCGCCCACGTCATGGAAAACGACGGCTTTCACGCTGCTCCTTTCGTGGGTTCGGTTCGTCCTGCGCTTGCTGTCGAACTTAGCACTTCGACAGCGCCGGCTGCGCACGTTACCCCAGGGCAGCAATCGTCTTGACGAGAGGCAAAGCTGCGCCGCCCGCGCGCGTTTGGGGCGAACATCGGCATGCCGCCGCAGCCAGCCGCGGCCGCGGCTGCGGACCATTCCCATCACCCACCATCATCACTGGAGCGCCATGGATCTCACCGTCAACAACAGCACCAATCCGGACGTTCGCGTCACCCTGTTCGCCGAACTGCAGGACGGCAGCTTCAAGGCCAAGGTCATGACCGAGACCGACGTGCCCTACGCCCCTTACTGGGACAACGAGGTCGAGCAGCTGGTCGTCTACATCGCGCCGAACGAGGAACAGCTGGACGCCATCCTGGCCGCTCTCAACGAGCGCCGCCTGCCCTTCAAGCGCCTGCAGGACTACGGCTCGGCCGCCGGCGGCACCTCGACCATCCCGGTCTAGACGCGGAGCCGACATGGATACCTCGTCCCTCTGGCAGGGCACGGCCGCCAAGAGCGCCTGCCTGCCCACCCTGCAGACCGACCTGCAGGTCGACGTCGCCATCGTCGGCGGCGGCATCGCCGGCCTGACGGCCGCCATGCTGCTGGTCGAGGCCGGCAAGCGGGTCGCCGTGCTCGAAGCGCGCAAGGTCGGGGCCTGCTCGACCGGCAACTCGACCGGCAACCTGTATCCGACCGTGGACGTCAACCTGCAGGCGATCGCCGCCGAACACGGGCCGCCAGCCGCGGCCGCGGTGGCGGCCTCGCGCGGCGCCGCGATCGACCTGGTCGCGCGCACCGTCGAGCGGCACGGCCTCGACTGCGCCTTCGAGCGGGTCGGCTGGCA
>DNCF01000353.1:0-292 GCA_003484545.1 Massilia sp.
CGCGGCGACAACACGACCGCGCTGGCGATCAGCTGGCAGGGCGACGAGCATGCCGGCGCCGGCTTGCCGAACGTGGTCTCGACCCAGATGCTGGCCGCCGACCAGGTCAGCAGCACCATCGTCGGTGCGGACGCCGCGCTGGATGCCGACCCTTTCGACGAAGACGCCATCGAGAAGGCGATCGCCGAGATCAACCAGGCGATCGAGAAGTCCTCCCAATTACTCAAATAGACAAAGGTTCACCATGACATTCGCAACCCGTCCGAGCGGCCGCGCCGTCGACCAGCTGCGC
>DNCF01000353.1:449-5342 GCA_003484545.1 Massilia sp.
CAGGGCTGGCTGACCGCCGAATACGGCATGCTGCCGCGTTCGACCCATAGCCGCATGGACCGCGAGGCCGCGCGCGGCAAGCAGACCGGCCGCACCCAGGAAATCCAGCGCCTGATCGGCCGCTCGCTGCGCGCGGCCTTCGACCTCGAGGCTTTCGGCGAGCGCACCCTGCACCTGGACTGCGACGTGATCCAGGCAGACGGCGGCACCCGCACCGCCTCGATCACCGGCGCGATGGTCGCGGCGTATGACGCGTTTTCCAGGCTGGTCGAGGGCGGCGTGCTGGCAGCGGTGCCGGTGAAGCACTTCGTGGCCGCTATCTCGGTCGGCGTCTACCAGGGCACGCCGGTGCTCGACCTCGACTACCTCGAGGATTCGGGCTGCGACACCGACATGAACGTGGTCATGACGGAGCAGGGCCATTTCATCGAGGTGCAGGGCACGGCCGAGGGCGCGGCATTCGACCGCGCCGGCATGAACCGCCTGCTCGACCTGGCGCAGGGCGGCATCGCGGAGCTGGTGCGCCTGCAGAAGCAGTCGCTCGGCATGTCGAAGTAAGGCATAACGGCTGCAGATCGTAGGGTGGGCACTGCGTGCCCACGCGTTACGTGCGTATCCGCGAGTCCGCAACGGCAACGATTCGCCCCTAGCGCATGCAAGAAAAGCATGCGCCGACATTATTCTCCTGGACACGCTGCGGTTGCGCGCACGGCCCAGTCCCGGCACCGCAACCATTGATCACGCTTTCGCGTGGGCAGAGCCCACCCTACAGTACCCGCCAACGACTTCGGCAACCGGCGCGCGAAATCGCGAAAAGGTAAAATACCCCCTTCGCCTTATCCCCTCCCGCCACCACCATGACCCAACGCCTCATCCTCGCCTCCAACAACGCCGGCAAGCTCAAGGAATTCCAGCAGATCCTCGGCCCGATCGGTTTCACCCTGCACCCGCAGGGCGAATTCAACGTGCCGGAAGCCGAGGAACCGCACGCCACTTTCGTCGAGAACGCCCTGGAAAAGGCGCGCCATGCCTCGCGCCTGACCGGCCTGCCGGCGCTGGCCGACGATTCGGGCGTGTGCGTCAACGCCCTCGGCGGCGCGCCCGGCGTGTACTCGGCACGCTTCGCCGGCGAGCCGAAGTCCGACGCCCGCAACAACGAGAAGCTGGTGGCGGAGCTGGCCGACAAGGCGGATAAATCGGCGTATTACTATTGCGTACTGGTCTACGTGCGCCACGCCGACGATCCGCAGCCGATCATCGCCGACGGCCGCTGGGATGGCGAGATCATCGCCACGCCACGCGGCGAGAACGGCTTCGGCTACGACCCGTACTTCCTGATCCCGGCGCTGGGCAAGACCACGGCCGAACTCACGCCCGCCGAGAAGAACGCGCGATCGCACCGCGGCCAGGCCCTGCGCGCACTGGTAGAGAAACTGAAATGATCCCGATCAAAGTCGCCGGCGCGAACGTCGGCGAAGCCCGTTCCCCGGCCAGCGCCGCGCTGCAGTATCTGCAGCCGGGCGCCCTGAACCTGGCTGCGCTGCCGCCGCTGTCGCTCTACATCCACTTCCCCTGGTGCGTGCGCAAGTGCCCTTACTGCGACTTCAATTCGCACGAGGCCAAGGGCGAGCTGCCGGAAAAGGACTACCTGGATGCGGTGCGCCTCGACCTGGAACAGTCGCTGCCGCTGATCTGGGGCCGCAAGATCCATACCGTCTTCATCGGCGGCGGCACGCCGAGCCTGATGTCGGCCGCCGGCATGGACCGCCTGCTGTCGGACGTGCGCACCCTGCTGCCGCTGGAGCTGGACGCCGAGATCACGATGGAGGCCAATCCCGGCACCTTCGAGGCCGAGAAGTTCCGTCACTACCGCGACAGCGGCGTGAACCGTCTGTCGATCGGCATCCAGAGCTTCAATGGCGAGCACTTGAAAGCCCTGGGCCGCATCCACGACGAGCGCGAGGCGCTGCGCGCGGTGGAGATCGCGCGCTCTACTTTTGAGAACGTCAACCTCGACCTGATGTACGCGCTGCCTTCGCAGACGCTGGAGCAGGCGCAACGCGACCTCCAGACCGCGCTCTCCTTTGCGCCGCCGCACCTGTCGCTGTACCACCTGACGATGGAACCGAACACGGTCTTCGCCAAGTACCCGCCGCAGCTGCCCGACGACGACGCCAGCGCCGACATGCAGGACATGATCGCGGAAACCACGGCCGCCGCCGGCTTCGAGCATTACGAGGTCTCGGCCTACGCGCAGCCGGGCCGACGCGCGCGCCACAACCTGAACTACTGGACCTTTGGCGACTACCTGGGCGTGGGCGCGGGCGCGCATTCGAAGATCTCCTTCCCGCACCGCGTGCTGCGCCAGGCGCGCTTCAAGCAGCCGAATTCCTTCATCGAGGCCGCCAGGCGTGGCAACCCGGTACAGGAAGAGCATGAAATCGCGCGCGCCGACATGGGTTTCGAGTTCATGCTCAACGCCCTGCGCCTGACCGGCGGCTTCGATCCGAACCTGTTCGGCGAGCGCACCGGCATGAGCATCACGGCGATCGGCAAGGCCCTCGATGCGGCCGAGGCCAAGGGGCTGCTGTACCGCGACTTCAAGCTCATCCGCCCGACCGAGCTGGGCCAGCGCTTCCTGAACGATCTGCAGGAGATGTTCCTGAACGAGGCGGAATAAGCGTTTCGCTTCATCCTTTCGTGGCGCCTGCCAGCGCCGCGATCGTCTTCGACAGCCCCGTGACGACGCGCGCCATGCTCTCGTAGTCGAGCTTGTCGGGCGTGTCCTGCGCCGTGTGGTAGTAGGGGTAGCGCATGAAGGCGGTGTCAGTGATCATCAGCGCCGGATAGCCGTGCCGGTTGTAGGCGCTGTGGTCGGACAGGGTCACGCCCATCGTGTGCGCCGGCGCGGCCAGGCCCTGGGCCGGGAAATCGGAGGCCTCGCGGAATGCGGCCAGCGCCTGGCGCACCAGCGCCGAGGATTCGATCGTCCCGACGAAGGCGATGAAGTTGCCGGTATCCGGATACTGCCCGTCCAGCCCCGGCGGCAGTTGCTGGCTGCCCGGCTGGTCCGAGTAGTAACCCATCGTTTCCAGCACCAGCGCGCCCTCGACCTGCTGCCCCTGGCGCTTCAGCTCGGCCGCATGGCGCATGCTGCCCATCTGCTCGCCCATGAAGAAGGGCGGTTCCTCGTTGACGAAGAAGACGAAACGCACTTCGGTGCCGGCGGCCGGCTGCATGGTGCGCAGCAGGCGCGCGAGCTCGAGCACGGCCGCGGTGCCGCTGCCGTTGTCGTTCGCACCCGGCGCGCCTTGCGCCGAATCGTAGTGGGCGCCGACGATGAAGATGCGCTCCGGCCGCTTGCCCCGGGCGACGTTGTCGATCGCCACCTCGATGTTGCGCACGCGTTGCCCGCCGGCCTCGTATTCCTGGCGCGCGGGCTGGTAGCCGGCGCGTTCCAGCGCCGTTTCGATGTAGCGGGCGGCGTGCTCGAGCTGCGCGGGCTGGCTCGTGTTGTGTTCCTCGGACGCGACGGCGCGCACATGCTGGCGCATGCGTTCGGCCAGGTCGGGCGCCGCGCGGGCGGACTCGGGGCCGATCGTCAAGATCGCCACCATGATGAGCAGGACGAGCGCAACGATGACTTTCCAGTGTGAGTGAAAAAAATTCCGCATGGCAGTGGGCGGCGCCCCAATGGCGCCATCACCAATAGACCTGTCCAGTGTAGCCAAGTTCAGTTCAAGGGGGCCGCACGGAACCGTGGCGAGCGATGGCCCAAGGAATGACAAAAAAATGGCCAAAAAAAAACCGGGGCACAGGCCCCGGTTTCCGTTTTACGAGCAACGCAAGCGATCAGCGCGCCGCCTGCGTCTCGGCAGCAGGCTCGCTCCAGCCGCCGCCCAGCACGCGGTACAGCGTGACCTGGTTCTGCAAACGCGCCAGGTTCGCTTCCACGGCCTGCTGCTGCGCCTGGAACAGCGAGCGCTGGGCGTCGAGCAGGTCGAGGTAGCTGGCGGCGCCGCTGCGGTAGCGCAGGTCGGACAGCTTGAAGCGGGTTTCCTCGGCGGCGGCCACGGCGCGCTGGGCGCGCAGCTGCTCGCTGAAGGTGGCCTGGCCGGCCAGCGCGTCCGCCACTTCGCGGAACGCGGTCTGGATCGTGTTCTCGTACTGCGCCACCGCGATGTCGCGGTTGACGCGGGCGACGTCGACGCCGGCGCTCACGCGGCCGTAATCGAAGATCGGCAGGACCGCCTGCGGGGTGAAGTTCCAGCCGAAGGAGCCGCTCTTGAACAGGCCCGACAGCTCGGTGCTGGCGCTGCCCGCGCTCGCGGTCAGCGAGATGCGCGGGAAGTAGTTCGCGCGCGCCGCGCCGATGTTGGCGTTGGCCGCGATCAGCTGCTGCTCGGCCGAGCGGATGTCTGGACGCACGGTGAGCAGGTCCGAGGGCAGCCCGGCCGGCAGGTCGGGCAGCTCGGTCGTCGCCAGGGTGGCGCCGGCCGGCAGGTTCTCCGGGATAGGCTGGCCCACCAGCAGGGTCAGCGTGTTGGCGTCCTGGGCACGCAGGCGGCGCAGCTGGGCCAGCGTGGCGCGCGCCGTCTCGACCAGCGAGGCCGACTGCTGCAGGTCGAGGTTCGACGAGACGCCGTTCTCGAAGCGCAGCTTGGTCAGGCGCAGCGATTCCTCGCGGGTCTTGAGGGTCTGCTCGGTGAGCGCCAGCAGTTCATCATCGGCCAGCAGCGACAGGTAGCTGTTGGCGACCGAGGCGATCAGGCTGATCTGGGCGGTCTTGCGCGCTTCCTCGGTGGAGAAGTACTGCGCCAGCGCCGCTTCCGACAGGTTGCGCACGCGGCCGAACAGGTCGAGCTCGAAGTTCGACACGGTCAGGCCGGCCTG
>DNCF01000353.1:5636-5871 GCA_003484545.1 Massilia sp.
TGCCGGTGACGGCGGCCGATACGGTCGGCAAACGGTCGGCGCGGGTGATGCGGTACTGGGCGCGCGCCTGTTCGATATTCAGGACCGCCACGCGCAGGTCGCGGTTGTTCGCCAGCGACAGCTCGATCAGCTGGCGCAGGCGGGCGTCGGCAAAGAAGCGCTGCCAGGCGATGCTGGCCGGCGCTTCGGTGGTCGCGGTCGGCAGCGTCGCGCCGCCTTCGGCCGGCAGCTGCGG
>DNCF01000519.1:0-305 GCA_003484545.1 Massilia sp.
CTCGTCGCCGGCCTCGGGCCCGCGCGGCGCCTGCGGGCGCCGCCCGCGGCGCGCCTCAGGCTGAGGCTCGACCGCGACCAGCGCGCCTACTTCACCAGGCACCAGGCCTTCTGGCGCTATTCCCTCCCCTCCAGCCTGCTCAACAGCCTGGTCGGCTACCTGCCGCTGTTCATGATCGGCATCCACCACGGCGCCCTGGCCGCCGGCCTGTTCGCCCTGACCCAGCGCGTGCTGGCCGCGCCCACCGCCCTGATCGCCGCCTCGATCCGCGACGTCTTCAAGCGCGAGGCGGTGCACCAGTTCCA
>DNCF01000519.1:424-19209 GCA_003484545.1 Massilia sp.
CGAGGCGGTGCACCAGTTCCAGTCGCTCGGCCATTGCCGCGACGCCTATTACGCCACCTTCAAGGCCCTGGTGCTGCTCGCCCTGGCGCCCTCGCTGGTCCTGTTCCTGTTTTCTCCCCAATTGTTCGGCTGGGTATTCGGGGCGGCCTGGCGGCCTGCCGGCGAGCTGGCGCGCATCCTGGCCCCGCTGTGCTTCCTGGGCTTCATCGCCAGCCCCTTGAGTTACGTGTTCTTCGTCGCCGGCAAGCAGAAGATGGAACTGCTGTGGCAGGTCGCGCTGTTCCTGATGACCTTCAGCGTGTTCGTCGCCCCGTTGACGCTGCACCAGAGCCTGCTGACGTACGCGATCGGCCGCTCCCTGCTCTACCTGGTCTATTTGTATCTGTCGCACCGCTACTCGCGCCCGCGCGCCATCGCAGCCGTTGTCTCGTCCTCGCCGAACCCCTGACCGGGTAGCCGGCCGGGCTCGCGCCCGGCAGCGTGATCGATGGCGCCACCTCGATCTGCCGGCAGGGGCCGATTTGCCCCCTGCCCGGCCTTCGTTTAGTATGGCCGTTCGTTTCCACGAGGTTTCATCATGACGACACGCGGCACCCGCACCGCTCCTACCACCTTCCTTCGCCTGCTCATCGTTCCCGCCGTCCTTGCCGTCGCCCTGGCGGGCTGCAAGCAAGAGCCGAAGCCCGCGCCGCCGCCCAAGCCGGTGGCGCAGCAGAAGGCCGAGCCGATGGTGACCAGGGAACAGGCGATGGCGACGCTGATGGCGCTGCCGGAAGTGAAGACCTGGTCGGCCGAGATCGAGAAGCGCTCGAAGGGCAAGGCGCACGGCGCCATCATCGAGGACGACCAGCAGCCGCGCACCATCAACGGGCGCCAGTACTGGCAACTGAGTTTCGTCGAGAACCGCGCCGACAAGGTGCAGCGGCGCGAAAGCTTCCTGGTGGCGCAGACCGGCGACCAGATCCTGGTCGAAGACTTCGAGAACGATTCGGTGATGTCGCTGGACGACTGGCGGCGCGGCATCCACCGCATCCAGTTGAAGTCGGCGGACTGACGGTGCCTGCTGGGCACGATTGAGCCGCATCAAGCTCGGCCTTGGAGCGCCCGGTATCGTGAGTGGGCCGCTGACCGATCGCCACCGTTTCGCGGTAGACGCGTGGCCCACTCCTCCCTCGGTTGGCGGCACCTGCCGCCTGATCATTTCGCGCTTTTCGACTCGCGGCGTTTTTCGATTCGCATGCGTAGTACCGCGTGGGCTCAAGAGCCCACCCTACGAAAAGCCGGCTCGCGGCATTTTTCTTCGCTTGCATACGTCGTACAGCGTGGACTCGGGAGTCCACCCTACCAAAGCGGGAGGCGTAGGGTGGGCTCTCGAGCCCACGCGGTACTCCGCATGCAGACCGCAATGCCCGCACGCGAGTCCAGCCGATCACCCGCCCAGGTGCGAAATCAGCATCCTGCGCTGCTCGGTCTCGCCGACCTCTTCCTCGCGCCCATTGTGCGCGTCCACCGACAAGCCCACCGCCATGATGTCGATGAGCAGCAGCTGCAAGATCCGCGAGATCATCGACAGGAAACTGGTGCTGTCCTCGGCGTGGTCGACCGCCAGGCAGACGCTGGCCTTGCGTGCCAGCGGCGACTGGCTGTTGCCGATGGCGATCACGTCGGCGCCGGCGGCGCGGGCGATGTCGACCGCCTGCAGCAGCTCGGGCAGGCGGCCCGAATTCGAGATGGCGATCACCACGTCGCCCGGCCCCAGCAAATCGGCCGCCAGCGCGAACAGGTGGGCGTCGCCGTACAGCGCCGTCGGAATCCGGAAACGGAAGAATTTATGTTGGCCATCCAGCGCCACCACGCGCGCATTGCCCATCGCGTAGAACTCGACGCGCCGAGCGCGGCTCACCAGGTCGATCGCGCGGTCGAGCGAGCGCACGTCCAGGCCGTCGCGGAATTTCAGGATCGCCGACACGGTGTTGTCGATCACCTTGGCCGACAAATCGTGGGTGCTGTCGTTGTTGCGCACCTGGCTGTGGCGCACCGGAATGGCGCCGGTCAGGCTGCTCGCGAACTTCAGCTTGAAGTCGGCCAGGCCGAGGAAGCCGAGCGAGCGGCAGAAGCGAATCACGGTCGGCTGGCTCACTTCCGCCAGGAGCGCGATGTCGGCGATCGGCTCGTTCAGCACCAGGCGCGGCTGCTCCAGCACCAGGCTTGCCACGCGCTGCTCGGCCGGCGTCAGTTCCGGCTGCAGGTGCTTGATGCGCTCCATCAACGTATTGGCGCCGCTGCGCCCGCGCAGGTGCTCGGACAGGATGGTCGCCACGCCGTGGAAGGTGGGATGGGCCGTGGTGATGACGTAGGTCGGAATGCTGGACAGGTAGTCCGAGAATCGCCCCTTCGCCTCGAAGCGGGCCCGGAAAGGCGAGCGCGCGAAGTACTCGGTCATGCGCGGCACGATGCCGCCGCCGATGTAGACGCCGCCGAAGGCGCCCAGCGTCACCGCCAGGTTGGCCGCGGCGCCGCCCAGCATGCCGCAGAAGACTTCCAGCACTTCCAGGCAGAGCGGGTCGGCTTCGTCGAGCGCGCCGGCGACGATCCGCGCCGCCGTGCGCGGCCTTGTGCCCGCCACGCCGTTGCGCTGAGCCAGGGCCAGGTACATCAGCTCCATGCCCGGCCCCGAGATCAGGCGCTCGTTCGAGACGTGCTGCCACTCGCGCCAGGCGTACTGCAGGATCGCGAACTCGCGCTCGTCGCCCGGCGCGAAGTTCACGTGGCCGCCCTCGCTGCCCAGGGTCACGAAGCCGTCGGCGGTCGGGATCAGGCCCGACACACCGAGACCCGTGCCCGGACCGAGCACGCCGATCACGGAACCCGCGGCCGGCTTGCCGTCGCCGACCTGCAGCAGGTCCGCGGGCTGCAGCACCGGAATCGCCATCGCCAGCGCCGTGAAGTCGTTCACCACCAGCAGCGTCGACAGGCCCAGTTCGCGCCGCAGCGCCTCGGTCGAGAATTCCCAGGCGCGGTTGGTCATGCGTACCTGGTCGCCATGCACCGGATTGGCCACCGCGAAGGCGGCGTGGTGCAGGCCCGGGTCGGCATGGTCGGCCAGGTAGTGCCGCAGCAGCGGCACGATGCCGTCGAAGCGTTCGCACTCCAGCACCGCGACCGAGCGGAACACGCCGGGCGCGGTCTGCAGCGCGAAGCGCGCATGCGTCGCGCCGATGTGGGCCAGCAGGCGCGGGCCATCGGCGAACGCGGTGCGCGCGAACTTCTCGGGCTCTTGCTCGCTCCCCATCAGGCCACGGTACCTTGCTCGACCTTGCCGAACCAGGCGCCGTAAGGCGGCAGCGTGACGCGGCCGTTGGCGGCCTCGCCCGGCAGGCCGTGGCCTTCGAGGACCTGCGCATTCGCGCTCTCCGCCCAGTCGAACGACACCGGTGCATTCGACAGGTTGAAGGCGGCCAGCACGGTCGGTTCGCCGTCCAGCGTGCGGCGCAGCGCCAGCACCGGTTCCGGCGCGTCGAAGAAGGAGATGCCGCCGCGGGTCAGCTGCGGCAGCGCCTGGCGCCAGTGGATGATGCGGCGCGCGGCGTTCAGGGCCGACTCCTTGTCGGTTTCCTGGACCGAAGCGGCGGCGGCGATGTGCGGCGCGGCCACCGGCAGCCAGGGTTGACCCGTGGTGAAACCGGCGTTCGGGGTCTCGTTCGTCCACGGCATCGGCGTGCGGCAGCCGTCGCGGCCCTTGAACTCCGGCCAGAAGGTGATGCCGTAGGGGTCCTGCAGCAATTCGAACGGCACGTCCGCTTCCGGCAGGGCCAGCTCGTCGCCCTGGTACAGGCAAGGCGTGCCCTTCAGCGAGAGCTGCATCGCCAGCACCATGGCCGCGAACGCGGCCGGGGCATCCTCGCCCTTCCAGCGCGTGACGACGCGGATCGCGTCGTGGTTGCCGACCGACCAGGAGGCCCAGCCGCCCTGCACGCGCGCTTCGAATTCCTCGACCTGGGTGCGGATGTGCCTGGCCGTGAATTCCGGCGTCAGCAGGTTGAAGCTGTAGGCCATGTGCAGCTTGTCGCCGTCGGCCGTGTACTCGGCCATGCAGGCCAGGGCGTCGTCGGCGCCGACTTCGCCGATCGACACCGCGCCGCATTCGTTCAGCAGCGCGCGGATCTGCTGCAGGAAGGCGATGTTTTCCGGACGCGTCTTGTCGTAGATGTGCGCCTGCATGCCGTAGGGGTTGACGTCGGTGACGGACGCCGTGTCGCGCTTGGTCGCCGGCGGATTGCTGCGCAGCTGGGTGTCGTGGAAGTGGTAGTTGCAGGCGTCCATGCGCACGCCGTCGACGCCGCGCTCGAGCCAGAAGCGCAGCGCGTCCAGGTGGGCCTTCTGCACATCCGGGTTATGGAAGTTCAGTTGCGGCTGGCTGACCAGGAAGTTGTGCATGTAGTACTGCTTGCGGCGCGTGTCCCACTGCCAGGCGGAGCCGCCGAAGACCGACATCCAGTTGTTCGGCGGATTGCCGTCCGGCGCGGCGTCGGCCCAGACGTACCAGTCGGCCTTCGGGTTGTCGCGGCTGGAGCGGCTTTCGACGAACCAGGGGTGGGCGTCGGCGGTGTGCGCCATCACCTGGTCGATCATGATCTTCAGGCCCAGGCTGTGCGCCTTGGCGACCATGGCGTCGAAGTCGGCCAGGGTGCCGAACAGCGGATCGACGTCGCAGTAGTCCGAGATGTCGTAGCCGAAGTCCTTCATCGGCGACTTGAAGAAGGGAGACAGCCAGACGATGTTCACGCCCAGGCTGGCGATGTAGTCGAGCTTGGCGGTAATGCCGGGGATGTCGCCGACGCCGTCGCCGTTGGTGTCGAGGTAGCTGCGCGGGTAGACCTGGTAGATGATGGCTTCGCGCCACCAGTCGTTCTGTTGCGTGGGAGTCTGGGTCATGACGGGAGATCCGGTAAGTTTCGGTAAGGAGGTCGGCTGCTGCTTTTTACGCAATATACAGCAGCTTTTTCAACTTTACAATCCGACCCGGGAGCGCGTATTTATGCAAATTTCCTTTGCATTCAATGGCTTGCATGCAAATAGTATTTGCATGCCGCGCAATAAAAGTAGCTAAACTACGGTTCAGTTAATCAAGCATTATTTTCCTGTTGCAAAGACCCTGCTGGCGTCATAGCATCCCGGGTTACTTCACTTCCAGGACGAGTCCATGAACCAGCCGACCACGCCCTCATCCAGCGGACGCATGCCCCGCCAGATCCCGTACATCATCGCCAACGAAGGTTGCGAGCGCTTCAGCTTTTACGGGATGCGCAACATCCTCACGCCCTTCCTGATCTCGACCCTGCTCCTGTTCCTGCCGGAGTCCGAGCGCACCGGCGAGGCCAAGCACGTCTTCCACACCTTCGTGATCGGCGTCTACTTCTTCCCGCTGCTGGGCGGCTGGCTGGCCGACCGCTACTTCGGCAAGTACAACACCGTGTTCTGGCTCAGCCTCGTGTACTGCGCGGGCCACGCCTGCCTCGCCATTTTCGAGGACAACGTCAAGGGCTTCTATCTCGGCCTGGCGCTGATCGCGCTCGGCTCGGGCGGCATCAAGCCGCTCGTCTCCAGCTTCGTCGGCGACCAGTTCGACCAGACCAACAAGGACAAGGCGAAGATCGTGTTCGACGCCTTCTACTGGATCATCAACTTCGGCTCCTTCTTCGCGTCGCTCCTGATGCCGCTGTTCCTGAAGAACTACGGCCCCTCGGTCGCCTTCGGCATCCCGGGCATCATGATGTTCATCGCGACCATGGTGTTCTGGAGCGGGAAGAAGAAATACGTGCACGTGCCGCCCGCCGCGCCGAATCCGCACTCGTTCTCGCGCGTCTCGCGCACCGCCCTGTCGACCAACGGCCCGGGCCGCACCGTGGCCATGGTCGGCCTGTTCGGCGCGATCGCCTCGCTCCTGATGTCCCCGCAGTGGGGCTTCGTGATCGCGGCCTGTACCGCCCTGGTGCTGCTGCTGGCCTTTGTCGGCGCCGGCATCTCGATGCAGCTGGAACGCGCGCGCGGCCATCATCCGGACGAAGCGGTCGACGGCGTGCGCGCGGTGCTGCGCATCCTGGTCGTGTTCGCGCTGGTCACGCCGTTCTGGTCGCTGTTCGACCAGAAGGCCTCGACCTGGATCGTCCAGGCCAATTCGATGACCACCCAGTTCTCGGTATTCGGCAACGAATTCACCCTGCTGCCGGCCCAGATGCAGGCGCTGAACCCGCTGCTGGTGATGCTGCTCATCCCCTTCAACAACCTGGTGCTGTTCCCGATGCTGCAGAAGATCGGCATCACGCCGACGCCGCTGCGCCGCATGACGGCCGGCATCGCCTTCTCCGCCCTGTCCTGGCTGGTGATCGGCGCGATCCAGGTGTCGATGGACGCCGGCACCCCGACCTCGATGGCCTGGCAGATCCTGCCCTACGCCCTCCTGACCATGGGCGAAGTGCTGGTCTCGGCCACCGGCCTCGAATTCGCCTACAGCCAGGCGCCGGCCTCGATGAAGGGCGCGATCATGGCGCTGTGGAGCCTGGCCGTCACGGTCGGCAACCTGTGGGTGCTGGTGGTGAACGCGGCGGTCAAGAACGACGCCGTGGTCAACTCGATCGCCGATTCGGGCCTGTCCGTGATCGCCTTCCAGATGTTCTTCTTCGCCGGCTTCGCGGCACTGGCCGCGGTCGCGTTCGGGCTGTACGCCAAGCGCTACAAGATGGTGGACCACTACCGCAGCACCGAAGGCGCCAAGGCGCCGGCGGCGGCCAAGGTCTGACTCTGTACCACCGCGGCGGGATTGGCGCCGCGCCAGGTAGGGTGGGCACCCGTGCCCACGCGTTACGGGCGCATCCTTGTCCCTGCTGCGGCGATATGTCGCTCGCAAGCGATGATCGAAGCCCGTCATCCGGCATCGCGACTGGCGGAGACGACGCGAGCGACAGCTCCCGGCCAACGGCGACGGATATGTGCGTAACGCGTGGGCACGGAGTGCCCACCCTACGGCTTCACCGATACGCCCAGCACACCGGTGCCGGATTGCCGCACATCGCCTCCGAAACGCCACGGCCCCTGTCGGTTCGGCCGCCGCTCCGGTATCATGCGGGGATGAATCAACAATCCTTTCTACCGTTTGTCATTGGTGTCGCCGGCGGTAGCGGCAGTGGCAAGTCGACGGTAACCCAGCAAGTGCTCGCGTCGTTCGGCGCCGAGATGGTGTCGGTGGTGATGCAGGACGATTACTACCGCGACCAGTCCGACCTCACCCCCGAAGTACGCCGCAAGCAGAACTACGACCACCCGCAGGCCTTCGACTGGCCGCTGCTGGTGCAGCACGTCAAGGCCCTGCGCAATGGCGAGGCGATCGAGATGCCGGAGTACGACTTCACGATCGACAACCGCTCGAACAAGACCATTCCCGTGAAACCCGCCCCGGTGATCGTGATCGAGGGCCTGTTCGCCCTCTACGACGCCGACCTGCGCAACATGATGTCGCTGAAGATCTTCGTCGACACCGCGTCCGACGTGCGCTTCATCCGCCGCATGCAAAGGGACATCACCGAACGCGGCCGCACGGTCGAGAGCGTCGTCGGCCAGTACCTGGAAACGGTGCGCCCGATGCACAAGCAGTTCATCGAGCCGACCAAGCGCCACGCCGACGTCATCCTGCCGCACGGCGCGAACGGCCCGGCGGTCGATGTCATCACCACCAAGGTGGCGAGCGTCATCGGCCAGTTGAAGCGGTCCTGAGCCGGCCGCCGGGAATGCTCCCGGCGCCTGTGTCGCCGCATCCACGGCAGCATCTTGCTTTGACGTTGTAGCAATCAGGAAATTGCAATACTATCCAGAACCTTCGGGTGCGTCGCACCCATCGTTCCGCGTTTAGCGCTCCATTGCAAGGACCTGATTATATGAAGACCTTCCCCTCGAAGCTCCTGCTGGCCGCCTGCCTGTCGTCGGCTTTCCTGGCGCCGGCCTCCGCCGCCACGCCAGCCGCCGCCGCGCCGCAAGCCGGCCTCAAGGTGGACTTCCAGAAGTTCACCCTGCCGAACGGCCTCGAGGTGATCTTCCACATCGATCGTTCCGATCCGGTGGTCGCCGTCAACCTGACCGCCCACGTCGGCTCGGCCCGCGAAAAGGCGGGGCGCACCGGCTTCGCCCACCTGTTCGAGCACCTGCTGTTCCTGGAATCGGAAAACCTGGGCAAGGGCGGTCTCGACAAGATGACGGCGCGCATCGGCGGCTCGGGCGCCAACGGCTCGACCTCGCAGGACCGCACCAACTACCTGCAGACGGTGCCGAAGGACGCGCTGGAAAAGATGATCTGGGCCGAAGCGGACAAGCTGGGCTGGTTCATCAACACCGTCACCGAGCCGGTGCTCGCCAAGGAAAAGCAGGTCGTCAAGAACGAGAAGCGCCAGGGCGTCGACAACGCGCCCTACGGCCACACCCGCTACGTCATCAACAAGGCCCTGTACCCGGAAAACCATCCCTACAACTGGCAGGTGATCGGTTCCCTCGAAGACCTGCAGAATGCGACCCTGGACGACGTCAAGGAGTTCTACCGCCTGTGGTATGTGCCGAACAACGTGACCCTGGTGATCGCCGGCGACTTCGATCCCGCCCAGGCGCGCAAGTGGGTCGAAAAATACTTCGGCGAGATCAAGCGCGGCGCACCGGTCGAGGCGACCGCCAAGCGCCCGGGCGTGGTGAAGCAGACCGTCAAGCTGGCGCACGAAGACAACTTCGCGAAGCTGCCGGAGCTGACCATGGCCTGGCCGACGGTCGAGGACCTGCACCCGGATTCGTATGCCCTCGAGGTGCTGGCCGAGTACCTGTCCGAGACCAAGCGCGCGCCGTTCTACCAGGTGCTGGTGGAAGACGCCAAGCTGGCGCCGAAGGTCCAGATCGGCAACCAGACCGCCGAACTGGCCGGCCAGTTCATGCTGAAAGTGCGCGCCTTCGAGGACAAGCCGCTCGACCAGGTCGCCGCCGCGGTCGACCAGGCCTTCGCCAAGTTCGAGAAGGAAGGGATCTCCGAGCGCGACCTGAACCGCATCAAGGCCGGCCTCGAGACCCGTTTCTACAACGCGATGTCCAGCGTGCTCGGCAAGTCGGCCCTGCTGGCCGAATACAACTACCTGACCGGCAATCCGGGCCAGGCCGAGGAAGGCATCAAGAAGACGCTGGCCGTCACCCAGGCCGACGTGCGCCGCGTGTACGACACCTACATCAAGGGCAAGCCTTATGTGGCGACCAGCTTCGTCCCGAAAGGCAAGCTGGCGCTGGCCCTGAGCGGCTCGCGCACGGCCGACGTGGTCGAAGAGAAGGTGGTGCAGGGCGCCGAGAACGCGGTCGACCCGAGCGCGAACGCGGAATACACCCGCACCCCGTCCAGTTTCGACCGCAGCAAGGAGCCGCCTTACGGCGCGGCGCCGGTGGTGAAGGTGCCGCAGGTTTGGGACACCACACTGGCGAACGGCATGCGCGTGGTCGGCATCGAGAACAAGGAAGTGCCGCTGGTGCAGTTCGATATCGCCATCGACGGCGGTCTGCTGCTCGACCAGCCGGAAAAGGTCGGCGTCGCCAACCTGATGGCGCGCCTGATGACCCAGGGCACCGCGAAGAAGACGCCGGAAGAGCTGGAAGAAGCGATCCAGCAACTGGGCGCGACCATCGACGTGTCGGCGCGCGCGGAAGACGTGCGTATCAGCGTCACGACGCTGGCGCGCAACTACCAGGCCACCTTCGACCTGGTCGAGGAGATCCTGCTGCAGCCGCGCTGGGACGAAAAGGAGTTCGCCCTGGTCAAGCAGAGCGTGCTGAGCCAGATCCGCCAGCAGGAAGCCGACCCGAACGCGCTGGCGGCCATCCACTTCGGCAAGCTGGTCTACGGCAAGAACGATCCCCGTTCGCGCAACATCCTCGGCACCATCGACAGCGTGAACGCGATCACCATCGACGACCTGAAAGCCTACTACCGCGCCAACCTCTCGCCGTCGGTGGCGCGCATGCACGTGGTCGGCGCGCTGCCGAAAGCGGCGATGACGCGCTCGTTGGCGAAGCTGGGCCGCGACTGGAAGGCCCATCCGGTGGAGCTGCCGGCGGCCGTGGCGGCGGGCGAGCGTGCGCCGGCCAAGGTCTATTTTGTTGACGTGCCCGACGCCAAGCAATCGGTGCTGCGCATCGGCTACCGCGCGCTGGCGGCGACCGACCCGGACTTCTACCCGGCCACCGTCACCAACTACATCCTGGGCGGCGGCGGCTTCGCCTCGCGCCTGACCCAGCAGCTGCGCGAAGGAAAGGGCTACACCTACGGCATCAATTCCTCGTTCAGCGGCAGCCAGAGCGCCGGCCCCTTCACCATCGCCAGCGGCGTGCGCAGCAACGTCACGCTCGAGTCGACCCAGCTGGTGAAGCAGGTGCTGCAGGACTATCCCGCAACGTATTCGCCGGCCGACCTGGAGACGACCCGGAACTTCCTCGTCAAGAGCAATGCGCGCGCCTTCGAGACGGCGGGCGCCAAACTGGCCATGCTCGACAACATCAGCAAGTACGGCTGGCGCGCGGACTACGTCAAGCAGCGCGAAGCGATCGTCAAGGCGATGACGCTGCCGCGCGTGCAGGCCTTGTCGCAGAAGTACCTCGACCCGTCGAAGATGGTGTGGCTGGTGGTGGGCGATGCGAAGACGCAGCTGCCGCGGATGAAGGAGCTGGGGTTTGACGAGCCGGTGATGATTGCCCGGTAATCGGTAAACCGGGCGCGCAACGCTGCGGCATTCTCCTTCGGTCGATGCCGCAGCGACAGGGGTGCGCTTTCTTCGTTGATTGTTTTTCTTGTAATTAACTGTGCTATATTTTTGTGAATTACTTTTTACGAAGGGGTTCACAATGAAGATGACCTTCCTGGCACGCGCATCGAGCGTCGCTGCATTCCTGCTGATCCTCGCGCCGGCACACGCCCAGATCCGCACGGATCAGGGAACCGATGTGTCGAAAAGCTGCGAACAGGGACTGAGCATACCGGCGCCGTACGGTGAGTCGGACTTGAAGGGCCATGCCAAATTCCCGGCATACTGCAAATGCTTCATGAGCAAGTTCGAAGTGCGCGCCATGAAAGCGGCGAAATACATGCAGGCGAATCCCGGCAAAGCGCCGCCAGGGACGCTGGAACAGTCGAATGCCGAGGAACTGGAGATGCGTAATTCCTGCCGTAAGCAATTCGGTTTGCCGCAGGTGGTGCTTCCGAAGTAAGCCGGACGGTTCGGCGCGGCGCGGGTGCATGTCATGCCGCGCGCGTGCCGTAGCCTGAGATACGGCACGCGACGTCGTTCCCGGGCTTGCCCAGCGGTCGCGCTGGCGGCTCCCCCAACTCCCGCATCTCTTACGCCTGGACCGAAGTGTTGTTATATTGATCCCCTGATCAATTCGCCCGCCGGACGCCGCTGTCGTCCAGGCCAGCACTCCATGACAACAAACCGCCCCTGGTACTTCGGCTGGAACATCGTCGCCGCCGCCACCCTCCTGACCACACTGACCGTCGGCATGCGCCTCGGCATCGGCCCCTTCTTCCTGCCCATGGTCGAGGACCTCGGCTTTTCGCGCAGCCTGCTGGCCTCGATCATCGCCATCGGCATGCTGTGCTACGGCCTGGCGATGCCGCTGGCGGGCTACCTGGTCGGGCGCTACGGCACCCGCTTCGTGCTGCTGCTTGGCACGGCCATCGTGTTCGTCTCGATCGCCTGGACCGTCAATGCGCGCACGCCGTTCAGCTTCCTGCTCGCCTTCGGCGTGCTGATGTCGGTCGGCCTCGGCTTCACCAGCCCGGTCGCGCTGACGCCCATCATCAGCCGCTGGTTCACGCGCCAGCGCGGAATGGCCCTGTTCTTCCTGTCGACCGGGTCGATGGCCGGCATGGCGATCCTGACGCCGGTGCTGGCCTCGGCGATCGGTGCGGTCGGCTGGCAGGCCACCCTGGTCGGCTTCGCGGTCGTGTTCGCGGTGGTGACGATCCCGGCGGCGCTGTTCTGCATGCGCGAGGGGGCCCCCGTCCACACCGACCTGCTGCCGGAACAGATCAGCGCCCAGGCCGCGAGCAACAAGCCGGCGCCGGTCAGCCTGTCGTTCCGGGAAGCCGTGTGGACCTCGCCGTTCTGGAAGATCGTGATCGGCCTGTTCGCCTGCGGCTTCAGCATGAATCTGCTCGGCACCCACGGCGTGCCGATGCTGATGGACCATGGATTCGATGCGATGACGAGTTCCTACGGCATCGGCCTGATCGGCCTGGTGGCGATCCTCGGGACGCTGGTGCTGGGCCGCCTGTCGGACCGCCTGCCGCGCCGGAACATCCTCGGCACGATCTACCTGGTGCGCGGCCTGGGCTTCTTCGCGCTGCTGGTGGTCGGCACCCACTGGGAACTCTACATCGCCGCCGCGATCGGCGGCATGGTCTGGGCCGGCAGCATCGCGACCTCGTCGGCGATGCTGGCCGATATCTACGGCGTGCGCCTGGTCGGCGTCATGTACGGCACGGCCTACCTGGGCCACCAGGTCGGCGCCATGCTCAGCTCCTGGCTGGGAGGGTGGGGCTTCGAGCACTTCGGCACCCATTGGGTGGCGTTTGGCATGTCCGGGGTGCTGCTGATCATCGCCGCCTTCGTGTCGCTGCGCCTGCCCCTGAAGGGCTTTACCCTGATGGCGCCCGCCGTCTACGCGCGCAACTGAAGCCTGGACAGACTTGGCTTAGTCGATCAGGAAGAAGGCGAGGGCGCCATACGTGACGGCGGCCGTCGACACGACAAGCGCGAGGCCGAGCCAGGGATACCATCCGCTGCGGCCGGGCTCCTGTTCGTGTTGCGCGGTCTGATCGGCGGTGAGGTCCGCTGGAATAAGGTATTTCATACGATGCTGGATGTGTGGAAATTGCCGTGTGGAAGTATAGCTTTTCAGAAAATTATTTTAAACAAATGCAACTCGCGACGTCGCTTTTTTGCCACGGGCACAAGCGGAGCGCGTCGCCACCCGGCAGTGGCAGGCAAAACAAAAGGGACCTCCACATCGCGGACGTCCCTTTTCGTTGCTGCATTGCCGCCCTGCGGCGGCATGGATCAGTTGCGGCGCTTGCGCGTCACCACGGCCTTTTTCTTCTTCGGCGCCACGACGACTTTCGATTTGCTGCGCGAGGATGCCTTGGCCTTCACCTTCACGCGGCCGGCGCTGGCCTTGATGCGCGGTGCGCGGCTGCTTGCCTTGGCGACCGAACGCGATGCCTTGGCCACGGTGGGCGACTCGCCGTTGATGAAGCGGCGGATGTTCAGCGCGTCCATGATGCGCGCCGACGAGGCGCCGGCGTTCAGCAGGACCATGGTGGCGTTCTTGCCGCCGGCCTTGATGCTCATGATCAGGCAGCGGCCCGCTTCCTGGATGTAACCGGTCTTGGACAGGCCGATGTCCCAGCCCTTGGCGCCGACCAGGCGGTTGGTGTTGTGGAATTCGACTTCGCGGCTGTTGATGCTGATGAGGTTCTTGGCATCGGTGGTGCGGTCGGTGATTTCCTTGTACTTGCTGGCGGCGTTGGCCATCTTGACCAGGTCGGCCGCGGTCGAGCGGTTGTGCGGCGACAGGCCGGTCGGTTCCTCGATCACGGTGTTGGTCATGCCCAGCGCGGCGATCTTGCGGCGCACGGCCTCCTTGAACGCCGGCAGGCCGCCCGGGTAGGTGCGGCCCAGCGAGGCGGCGGCGCGGTTGTCGGAGGACATCAGGGCCAGCTGCAGCACGTCGCCGCGCGGGATGCTGGCGCCGACCGGCACGCGCGAGCTGCTGTGCTTGAGCGTGTCGACGTCGCTGCGGTCGATTTCGATCAGTTCGTTCATGTCCTGCTTCGCGTCCAGCACGACCATCGCGGTCATCAGCTTGGTCAGCGAAGCGATCGGGACGACGGCGCTGGCGTTCTTTTCCAGCAGAACCTTGCCGGTGTCATCTTCCACCACCAGGACCGATTGCGAGCCGAAGGGCACCGCGACTGCGGCGGCAGACGAGATCGACAACAGGACAGCGGCAAACAGTTTTTTCATCATGGGTGTCGGTGTCGGGTATGGGTGTCGGGGTGGGGCCGGGCTGCCGTTGCGGCAGCGGTTTTCACGCGTCATGCGTAAGGCTCACCTAAGTGTTGAAAGATAGCACTGCGATTTCCGCATGTCCATGGCGCACAGGCAAAAAGCGGGCTCGTGTATGAAAATTGCCCAAAAAAAAGACCCTGCGTTGTAGCAGGGCCTTTTTAGACTGGCAAGGAAGTGCTTCACTAAGCGCTTCGATACGTCAATACGCCGATGACGATGCGTTTATTTCGACTGGTAGATCTTGTCGAATTCGCCGCCATCGTCGAAGTGCTTTTTCTGGGCGTTGCGCCAGCCGCCGAACAGCTCGTCCACCGAGAACAGGGTGATCGGCTTGTAGTTGGCGGCGTACTTCTTCATCACGGCTTCGTTACGCACGCGCAGGAAGTGCTTGGCGCCGATTTCCTGGCCCGCCGGCGAGTACAGGAAGTTCAGGTAGGCGGTGGCCGGCTTGCGCAGGTTGCGGCGGTCGACCACCTTGTCGACCACGGCGACCGGCGACTCGGCCAGGATCGAGACCTGCGGGTACACGACTTCGAAGTTGTCGCCGAATTCCTTGCGCACCATGCTCACTTCGTTCTCGAAGGTCACCAGGGCGTCGCCGATCTGGCGCTGGGTGAAGGTGGTGGTGGCGGCGCGGCCGCCGGCGTCCAGGATGGGCACGTTCTTGAAGATGCGGGCGACCAGGTCGCGCGCCTGCGCTTCGGTGCCGCCTTTCTTGAGCACCGAGCCCCAGGCCGCCAGGTAGGTGTAGCGGCCGTTGCCCGCGGTCTTCGGGTTCGGGATCACGACCTGCACGCCCGGCTTGGCCAGGTCGTCCCAGTTCTTGATGCCTTTCGGGTTGCCCTTGCGGACCAGGAACACCATGGTCGAGTAGTAGGGCGCGGCGTTGTTCGGGAACTTCTTGGCCCAGTCCTTCGTGACCAGGCCGCGGTCGGCCAGCATGTCGATGTCGTTGGCCTGGTTCATGGTCACGACCGAGGCTTCCAGGCCGTCCGCGACGGCGCGCGCCTGCTTGCTCGAGCCGCCGTGCGACTGCTTGATGGTGACGGTGTCGCCGGTGGCTTTCTTGTAGTCGGCGATGAAGGCCGGGTTGACGTCCTTGTACAATTCGCGCGCCACGTCGTAGGACACGTTCAGCAGCTCGACATTGGCGGCGCTTGCCGACAGCGGCAGCGCGGCGCCGGCGGCCAGCGCAAGGATCAAGCGGCGCAGGGGCAGGAAGGATTGGTTCGGCATATGTTCTCGCTTTTTAGAATGCTTTGAAGACAGTATTCATGTTCCATAATTTCGGAACAAAACGGAAGAATACTTTTGTCATATGCTTAGAGCCTGTACGAGGTATGCATGGCATCCGGCAGACGAAGCCGCTTTCGGTGTATAGTCCGGTCAGGCGCTATCCCAACAGGATGGCGCGTTCGAAAGCAACAGGTAATTTGTCACGTTTTAGTGGGTCAGATGTATGGGTATCGACATTCGCAAAGCAGCACCGGCCGACGCCGCTTCCGCCTGCGCGCTGTTGCGCCGCTCGATCGAGCAGGGCTGCGAGCCCGACCATCGTGGCCGTCCCGACGTCCTCGATTCCTGGCTCGGCAACAAGACGCCGGAGAATGTCGCCGCCTGGTTCGCTTCCCCGACCAACCACGCCATCGTCGCCGAGCAGGACGGCCGGCTGCTGGGCCTGGCCCTGCTGACCCAGGCCGGCAAGCTGGCGCTGTGCTACGTCGAGCCGGACGCCTTGCGCATCGGCGTCGGCCGCGCGCTGCTGGCCGCGGTCGAAGCGCAGGCGCGCGCCTGGAACATCCGCAAGCTCTTCCTGCACAGCCCGGAAAGCGCCGCCATGTTCTTCGAGCGCCATGGCTACACGAATTCCGGCATGGACAAGGCCTGCTTCGGTCTCGACTGCAACCTGATGTGGAAATCGCTCGAGTCCGACCAGCCGCCCGCCTCCCAGAACAAACGTTTTTGCAATTGCAGTCAATAAGCAACGTGTAGGAACAAGTAAGGTCTTTTTTGTGCGAAGTTGTTACGTTATAGTACGCAACTTCGCATAGATGAGTACCTTATGTCTTCCCGCAGAGATTTCCTCCAACACGGCATGCGCCTGTCCGCCCTCGGCGTACTCGGTCCTGCCTTGTCCAGCAATGTCCTTGCCGCGCCCCAGGCGGCGCCGGCCGACCTGACCCCTCCGCCCGACCTGTTCGACGCCCAGGTGCTCGACCTCGACTTCTGGGTCAAGCCGCGCACCCTGAGCGTGACCCGTCCGGCCAGCGGCGAAAAGGCGAAGCTGCTGTACTGGAAGGATGGCGAGGTGATCGACTCCGCCTACCAGCAGCTGTGCCACCTGCTGCGCGACGTCAACGGCAAGGAAACCGCGCCGATCGATCCGAAGCTGCTGGAAATCCTGTGGAGCACCCAGGCCTTCATCGCCCGCTACGGCCTGGAGCAGCCGCTCGAGATCCTGTCGGGCTACCGCACCCCGGCCTCGAACGCGCGCCTGATCGAAGCCGGCGTGCCGGCGGCGCGCAAGTCGCTGCACATGCAGGGCAAGGCGGCCGACATCCGCATTTCCAGCCTGACCGAGGAAGTCCTGGGCGGACTCGTGCGCAGCTTCCGTACGGGGGGAGTGGGGTATTATTACCGTTCCGGTCCCAAGGGCGGCTGGATCCATGCCGACACGGGGCTCAACCGCACCTGGAAGGGCTGATTTCCATGCGGTAGGGGCCGCCAACTTGCACGGGTTTTCGCTGTCGAAGGGCCGGGCCGGCAATGTACATGCCGGAACACCGACGTTTACCTGACGGAAGGAGAAAACGATGGCAACGATGAATGCACCCACGATGGATCGCCGTACCAGCCCCGAGCGTCGCCTCGCCTTGCGCGAAGGCCGCCGTTCGGCCATGTCGGCCATGGATTACCTGGCGATGGCGCTCCTGATCATTGGCGGCCTGAACTGGGCGATGGTCGGCCTGTTCGATGTCGACATCGTCGCCACCATCTTCGGCCCGGGCAGCCCGGCAACGCGCCTGGTCTACGTGGTGGTGGGCCTGGCCGCGCTGTACTCGATCTACACGACGGCGAAGATGGCGTCGGCCAAGCGCCATTGACGGCGCCCGCAACGAAGGCGGTGCAGGGCAGCGTACCGGGGAACGTACGGATCGGCCTGATTTCCGATACCCACGGGCTCCTGCGCCCGGAAGCGCTGGACTTCCTGGCCGGCTGCGACCATATCGTCCACGGCGGCGACATCGGCAACCCGGGCATCCTCGAGCGCCTGGCCGAACTGGCGCCCCTGACTGTCGTGCGCGGCAACAACGACCGCGAGGCCTGGGCCCGGAACCTGCCGGCGACCGCCTTGCTGCACGTGGGTCCGGTCGCGCTGTACGCCATCCACGACCTGAAGGAACTCGACATCGACCCGGCCGCGCTCGGCGTGCGGGTGGTCGTTTCCGGCCACTCGCACAAGCCCGCCTGCACCGAGCGCGCGGGCGTGCTCTACATCAATCCCGGCAGTGCGGGGCGGCGCCGCTTCAGCCTGCCGATTAGCTGCGGCGAACTGGTGCTGGACGGGGAAGCCGTGCGGCCGCGCATCGTCACCCTGGTCGATGGCTAGGCCGCGAAGGCGGCGCCTCCGCTTGCCTTGCCTGTCGTGCTAGCCTGGCGCGGGGCAGCCTGCAATGGCAAATCGGCAAACTTTGCGAATAAGACACAAAATCATTCGCTTGCGATAACTTCTTCAGAAACTACTTTAAGTGTGCGTATGGCTCTGTTAGCATCCTACGCTTGCATGGAGGAAAACATGGGCGAAGTGAGCAGGAATGACGCACGAACCGACCAGACCACCGCCAGTCACGTGGAGGAAGCGCTGCAATTGTGCGCCCGCCAGGGTATCCATCCTGCCTTGCTGCTGATGGAGGAGCAAGGCGTGCCGCGGCCGGTCGCGCTGCGGGTGTTGTGCTCCCCCGATCTTTTTCGAAAACAAGACCGGCGCCGCCAAGCCAGGCCGGTGCGCTAAGCCGCCGCCCGGGCACACGGCCAGGCTGAAATGCCTTAGCATACGTATTTGGTATTCGTATCCTGTTCGCATTTCATGACCGCTCCCGCCGACAACCCGCCACGCTTCCGCCCCCGCCCCTGGATCCACCTCGAAACGCCGCAGGACGTCGAACTCTGGATCGACGAACACAACCAAGCGATGCAGGAGCTGATCCGGCCGCAGGAGACCGGCTACGGCATCTGCTTCACGCTGGCCGAAGGCGGCAACGTCTACATGCAGACCGCCGAGGACGCGGTGGTGCTCGACGTCGAGCCGGACGCAAGCTGGATCGCGCCCCTGATCGTCGCCGCCACCGGGGCCGAGCCGCCGCCGGGCCAGTACTGGGTGCTGCCGGCCGACCGGCTGGTGCAGCTGATCATCGGGCTGTCGAGCCTGGTCGCCAGCACCACGCTGGTGGTCGGGCATCGCTTCGGCTCGCATGGCCGGCGAATGATGTACTGACGAAACTTTTTAGCGCAGGGCGCGTCTTTCGGGTTATAAAAGCACCAGACGCTTTTTTCCAGGAGAGCTGCCCGATGCGCAAGGACCCCATCCGCCATTCCCGCCGTGCCTTCGGGCTGTCCGCCGTGCTGCTGGCGCTGGGCGCCGCCGCC
>DNCF01000464.1 GCA_003484545.1 Massilia sp.
CGCACAGGTGAAGTTGCGCGCACCGCGGCGGTGGCGAACTGGGCGACCACGAGGGCGATGTCCTCGCGCGTCATGACCTGGTAGGTGAAGGCGCCGATCTTGCTGAAGGGGGCGGCGGCCAGCTCGTCGAGCAGGAAGGCCTGGGTGAAATCGCGGGTCGGCATCGCCGGCAGCGAGGGTACCCAGACCGGGCGCCCGGCCAGCATGTCCTGCATCGCCACGGGGCCGCCGTGGTGCAGCTGCACCGAGAACCTGGCGCCGTGGGCGTGGACCGCGGCGGCGACCGCGGCCAGCCCCGGAATGAAGCGGTCGTCCGAGAGCGCGACCTGGTTCGGCATGTTGCCGCCCACTGGCCAGGCGACGCCGGCCGTGCCGGTGTTGACCAGGGCGGCGCCGCCCCTGGCTTGTTCCTCGTGGTAGGCCAGCATGCGTTCGCCGCAGGTGCCGTCGGGCTCGGCCAGGTTGACCCCCATGGCGGTGACGATGATCCGGTTGCGCAGTGCGAGCTTGCCGATGCGCCCCGCCGAGAGCAGGTGCGCGTATTCCTGGACTGCCATGTTGTCTCCTGTTGTTCTGACTGGATGTGGGGAGCCGTGCCCCCTGCACGATTATGGTCGCGTGCGCGCGCGCAGGTAATCGTCCATCCGGACGACACCCGAAGCGAACCGGGCGCGGCGCGGCCTCGCCCAAGCAGCGTAGTTCAAACAGACGATGATGCCGCCCCCGATGTGCTTTGACAATGGGCCTGCCGATCCAACCAGAGGCCTCGCGACGAACAGGCACGGCGGCAGCGTACGCACTACCGGTGATCCCCCGATTGATTGTGCAGATAACAGGAGACAAACATGAGAACGATGCTGTTGATCGCGCCCTTTGCGGCGACCGCCTTGCTGTATTCCGGACTGGCCACGGCCAAGGTCACGGCCGCCGAGGCGGAGAAGCTGGGCAAGGACCTCACTTGCATGGGGGCCGAAAAGGCTGCCAACAAGGATGGCTCGATCCCGGAGTATTCCGGCAAGTGGCTGGGCACGCCTGCCGGCATCGCCTACAAGCCGAACGTCGGCCAGCATCCGGTCGACCCCTACGCCGGCGAAAAGCCGCTGTACACGATCACGGCGTCGAACATGGCCCAGTACGCGTCCAGGCTGAGCGAAGGCCAGAAGGCGATGTTCGCGAAGTACCCGTCCAGCTTCCGCATCCCGGTCTATCCGGGGCACCGCGATTTCCGCTATCCGGACAACGTGTGCGCGGTCGCGAAGAAGAATGCGACCGAGGCCGAGATGACCGACGGCGGCCTCGGCTTCACCGGCCTGAAGGGCGCGGTGCCGTTCCCGATCCCGAAGAGCGGCGACGAAGCCGTGATGAACCACACCTATCCCTACCGCGCCTACAACGAGGACATTACCCGCGACTTCGCCAACGTCGACCCGAACGGAAAGATTACCTGGGGCCGGGGCTGGAACCGCAGCCTGAGCATCGTCAACCTGCCCGACCAGCTCGGCAAGCCGATGGAGGGCGTGCAGGCCATGACGCGCGCGCTGACCCTGCTGCCGGAGCGCGAAAAAGGCATCCTCAGCGTCTCGTCCGAGCCGGTCAATTTCGCCAAGGGCAAGCGCCTGGCCTGGTCCTACGATCCGGGTACGCGCCGCGTACGCCAGGTGCCGGAATACGGCTTCGACCAGCCGCTCAACGGCACCGGCGGCAAGATGACGATCGATTCCGACCGCCTGTTCAACGGCTCGCCCGAGCGCTACAACTGGAAGCTGGTCGGCAAGCAGGAAATGTATATCCCGGCCAACAGCTACAAGGTGCACGGCAACAACGTCAAGTATGCCGACCTGATCAAGCCGGGCCATGCCAATCCGGACTACATGCGCTACGAATTGCGCCGGGTGTGGGTGCTGGAGGCGACCCTGAAGCAGGGCTACCGCCACCTGTACGCCAAGCGCGTGCTCTACCTGGACGAAGACACCTGGCACGCCGTGATGGCCGACTACTACGACGGCCGCGGCAAGTTGTGGCAGCACGCGCTGATTAATTACTACTACGCCTACGACATGCAGGCCTGGCACGCCGGCAGCAGCTTTTACTACGACCTCAATTCGGGCGGCTATGTCGGCTACAACCTGTTCCAGGAAGCCAAGCTGGGTCCGATCCTGAACCGCGGCGACCTGAAACCGTCGATGTTCACGCCCGAGGCGGCACGCTCGGCCGGTAACTGATGTCATGACGATAAGAAAAGAGACGCCCATGAACCTTTCCAAGCAGTTCAGCCCGGTCGCGGCCGCGGTGCTCGCCCTGTGCGCAGGCGGGCCCGCCGCCGCCGGCGAAGCGATCCAGTTCTCCAACGGCCTGAAGCTCGACTGGCGCGCCAACACCTCCTACACGCTGGCGGCCAGGCTCCACGATCCGGACCCGGTGCTGGCCGCATCCGCCGGCAGCAACGACGGCGACAACAACTTCAAGAAACACGCGCTCACCGCCAACCGCGCCGCGCTGCTGCTGGAGTCGACGCTGTCGTATGGCGACAGCGGTTTCGTGCTGTCCGGCAGTACCTTCTACGACCGGGTCTACCGCAGCGAGAACGACAATACCGGACCGGTCAACAAGCCGGGGCCGGTCAACCGCTTCACCGATGCCACCCGGCGCTACCACGGGGGCTACAGCCGGGTGCTCGACGCCTACGCCTACACCGCCCTCGAGTTCGGCGAAAGCAGCCGCGCCACGCTGCGCGCCGGGCGCCACGTCGTCTCCTGGGGCGAGGCCCTGTTCTTCCCCAGCATTTCGCTGGCCCAGGGCCCGGCCGACGGCACCAAGACCGGCATCCCGGGGACCGAGACCAAGGACCAGCTGCTGCCGGAAGACCAGGTCTCGGCGTCGATCGAGGTGACGCCGCGCTGGACGCTGCTGGCCCACGCGCAGTACAACTTCCATCCGACGCTGGCGCCGGCCACCGGCTCCTTCCTGAGCACCTCGGACGGCGTCGGCCCCGGCGCGACCTGCCTGAGCATCTATGTCAACGACCGCTGCACCTTCGGCCTGCGCGGTCCGGACATCCTGCCCGACAAGCGCGGCCAGTGGGGCGTCGGCTCGCGCTTCCGGGTGACCGACCAGACCGAGGTCGGCCTGTATTACCTGAACTATCACGACCGCAGCCCGATCACCGAGATCAATCCGTTCACCAGTTCCTACCGGATCCGCTATTTCGACGATATCAAGCTGATCGGGGCGACCCTGTCGACCACCTTCGGCAGCGTGACCATGGCCGGCGAGCTGTCCCACAAGCGCGGCGCGCCGGCGCTGGTCAACACGGTGGTCAATCCGGCCACGGCCGCGACCCTGGTGAACCCGACCCGCTCGGACACGACCCAGCTCAACGTCAGCAGCTTCGCCAACATCGGCCGCACCTCCCTGGCCGATTCGATGCAGCTGCTGGCAGAGGTGGCCGCCGTCCGGGTCTCGAACGTCGAGGCCCGCAAGGCGCCCGGTGTCGAGGCGCTCGGCGCGGGCGCGGCCTTCTTCCCGGCGACCGACGCGCTCAGCTTCAGCCGCTTCGGCCTGGCCGCGCAGGCGCAGCTGGTGCTGGGCTATCCGGGCATCGCCAACGGCTGGGACCTGACGGTGCCGATCAGTTATTCGCGCCAGATCCAGGGCCGCACCATGCTCGGCGGCGTGGGCGGGGAGGGCGACAGCCGCGCCAGCCTGGGCGCGACCTTCACCTACAACAGCAACCTGCAGGTCGGGATCACCTACCTCGGCTTCTTCGGCAAGCCGAACCTGAGCCTGATCGAGAACCGCCTGCTGACGGACCGCGACCAGCTGTCGATGGTGGTGAAGTACGCGTTCTGACGCACCTTTTTCCCGCAAGGTCTCCAGGCCCGCCCGATGCAGATCGGGCGGGCCTGGACGTTTTCGGAGGAGTGCGGCGCCTGCGGCGCAGGCGCCGGGGCTGCCCTGTCAGGCGAGCGGGGCGCGTTTGCCGGCCCATGGACGCTCGCGCTCGAGCTGGGCGGCAAGGCGGAACAACAGGCCTTCGGCCCCTATCCTTGCAGTGAACATCATGCCGATCGGCAGCCCCTCGTTGCTCCAGCCGAGCGGCACCGACATCGACGGCTGGCCGCCGACATTGGCCGGGATGGTGAAGGCTGCGCTGCCCATGGCGGCGCGTCCGTAGCTCTCGTAGGACTGGTCGAGCGACAAGGCGCCAAGCAGCGGCGTCGGGGTGGCAGTAACCGGCGACAGGATCACATCGTACCTGGCAAACAGGCTTTCCATCGTCATCGTGACGCTCTCGAAGCCCTGGCGCGCGCGGTACAGCCCTTCGCCGGTGACGTCGCTTGCGCGGCGCAGGACGTGCTGCGTGACGGTTTCCAGTTCATCGGCGAGGAGCGTGCGGCCGAGCTCCTGTTCGCGGTCGCGGACCGTGGCCAGCAGGGCCGCGCTCACCACCGCTCCGTGGGCGCCGAACAGCTGGCCGGCGTCGAGGCCGAGGCG
>DNCF01000465.1 GCA_003484545.1 Massilia sp.
CTCATGGTGCTGCCGGTGCTGGCCGGCCTGGCCCTGCCCCTGTGCGCCAGCGCGCCGGGCCGGCTCGACGTCAACACCCGCTTCGACGCCTGCCACATGAGCATGACCCTGGACGCCACCCTCGCCAGGCTCGGCTACGCGCGCACCGAAGCCGCTCCCGGCCGGCTGCGCTACATCAGGACCGCCGGCCTCGCCTGGCGCGCGGGGGCGCAGACGATCAACGTCAAGGTGCATGCGCACGCGCTCGAAGTGATCGGCCCGATCCCGATCCTGCGCTCCCTGCAGCGGGCGCTCGCGAGCTGAGTATCGCGAGCTGGATTCGCGCCCCGGGAAGCCCGCCGGCGCCAGCTTTCGGCATGCCCGGCCGCGCTTGTAAACTGTTGCCGGTGCAATCCAAATCAGCGATAATGCACAGCGCGTTGCCGGGATGGCGGAATAGGTAGACGCACGGGACTCAAAATCCCGCGCCGCAAGGCGTACCGGTTCGATTCCGGTTCCCGGCACCACGACAGAACACAGACAAGACCCGCGTTTCTTCAACGGAGAACGCGGGTTTTTGTTTTTCCGGCGACAAGCGCGCCCGGCCTTATTTGCCCTTCTCCGTCCAGTCGTCATACGCCCGCTCGATGCGCCGCAAGGCCCCGTCGCGCTCGAGCACGGCAAAAGCGCCGTTGAGCCGCTCGACCACGGCATCGGGCACGCCGCGGTTGCAGGCAAGGAAGACCTCATGGCGGTTGAACGCGAGCACCGGGACGATCTTGCCGGCCCAGCCATTCTGTTCGAGCACCGGGCTGCCGGGCCGCAAGGCCGCCACCCACAAGTCGATACGCCCCAGCAGCAGCTTGCGCGGATTGACCAGGTCGTGCGGCGCGGCGTCGACCGTGAAGCCGCGGCTGCGCAGGTAATGGTCGCGCGCATCGCCGTTGTAGGTGCCGATCCGGTAAGGCCGCGCGTCTTCCAGGTTGCGCAGCGCGATGTGGCGGTCGGCGCGCGCCATCAGCACCCATTGCGCGGTATCCAGCGGACCGACCCACTTGAACAGGGGCTCGCGCTCGGGCGTGCGGGTAGCCGAGCTGACGCAGGCATCCTTGCGCTGGCGGGCTGCGGCATAGGCACGCTTCCACGGCAGCAGCTCGATCGTGTAGCCGACGCCGGCGCGGTCGAGGGCGGCGCGCACCTTGTCGGTGACGATGCCCACCACCTGGCCGCGCGCATCGAGCATGCTCGACGGCGGCGCCGGTTCGGCCGTGATGTACAGGGCCGTGTCCCGGCTGCCTGCCGGGACGGTGGCGGCCACCGCATGGGACAGGGCGGCCAGCGCCGCGCATAGCGCGGCCAGCGTGATTCGGTCTCTCGGCATCAGGGCTCCCGTGTTTTCAGATACATGGATCAGATACATGTATCGCAACATTTATTAATTGAGCATAACCCAAGGCCGGCACTGGTCGTCAATACATAAAACAATCCGGTAGCGGCAACGCGACATTTGCAATGTCGCGTTGCTAACTTTTCCCAATAAAATCAAGACTTTCCGTGGGGAAAATGCCATACTGGCGGGTGCTTTTTCGTCCTCTCGATGGACCACTCCGGAAGATCCCCCATGTCGCTTTTCATGTTGCCCGATGACCCGTCGCTGCTCAGCTATGGCATCTACGACCCCAAGCTCGTGCTGCTGTCGCTGCTCGTGGCCATCTTTTCGTCGTGGATGGGCCTGCAGATCGCGGGTCAGGCACGCCAGCGCAACAGCCAGCGGCCGATCTTCCTGCTGACCGGCAGCCTGGCGCTCGGCGCCGGCGTCTGGGCCATGCACTTCGTCGGCATGCTCGCCTTTAACCTGTGCACCCGGGTCGGCTACGATCCGATGATCACGGTCGGCTCGAGCCTGCCGAGCATTGCCGCTTCCTTCGTCGCCCTGAACCTGATCGCGCGCGAGCGCCTGGGCAGGACCGGCCTGCTGGCGGGCGGCGTGCTGGTCGGCGCCGGCATTGGCGCGATGCACTACGCCGGCATGGCCGGCATGCGCATGAGCCTGGACCTGCGCTACGACCCGGCGACCTTCGCGCTGTCGATCGTGGTGGCCGTGGTGCTGGCGACGCTGGCCCTGTGGGTGCGCTTCGGCCTGAACCGCCTGCGCAGCATGAGCGAATCGCGGCGCCTGCTGCTGGCGGCCGTGGTCATGGGCTGCGCGATCGCCGGTATGCACTACACCGGCATGGCGGCGGCGCGCTTCGTCGGCACGATCGATCCGAACGCCCCGGCCTCGTCCGACACCACCACACTGGCGCTGGGCATTTCCCTGATCACCGTCCTGTTCACCGTCGTCGTGCTGGCCGCCAACGGCCTGCTGCGCTACCGCCGCCTGTACGCCGACCTGTCGCGCAGCGAAGCCTGGATGCGCGCCCTGCTCACCACCACCGTCGACGGCGTCATCACGGTCGACCGCGACGGTACCATCCTCGAATTCAATGCCTCGGCCGAGAAAATCTTCGGCTGGCGCCGCGCCGAAATCGTCGGCGGCAACGTGCGTCTCCTGATGCCCGAGGAAGAACGCAACAAGAAAGTCGGCCTGCTCGGCTACCTGCGCGACAGCGGCGCCCATGCCGCGCCCAACAACGCCGAAGTCGACGCCCTGCGCCGCGACGGCAGCCGCGTGCCGATCCGCTTCGCCGTCGGCCATGCGGTCCTCGGCAAGCAGGAACTGTTCGTCTGCTTCGTCACCGACATCACCGAACGGCGCGAGATGGTGCAGGCGCTGCGCGCCAGCGAGCAGCAGTTCCGCTCCCTGATCGGCACCATTCCCGGCATTTCCTACCGCAGCCGCATCGAAGGCGAGCACCCGATGGTGTTCATCAGCGAGGCGGTCGAACGCGTGGCCGGCTACCCGGCGCGCGACTTCACCGGCGTTCCGCCGGGGAGTCCGCCGCGGCGCTGCTTCGGCGCCCTGATCCACGCCGCCGACCGCGTGCGCGTCTCGGAAGCGATCGAGGCCGCGCTGCGCGAGGACCGCCCCTGGCTGGTCGAGTACCGCCTGCTGCATGCCGACGGCAGCACCCGCTGGCTGTGGGAAAACGGCACCGGCGTGCGCGACGACCATGGCAAGCTGGTCTGGCTCGACGGCGTGATCCTCGACATCAGCGAGCGCCGCAAGATGGAGGAGGCGCTGCGCAACGCCAAGGAGCACGCCGAGCAGGCCGCCGCCGCGCGCGCGACCTTCGTGGCCAACATGAGCCACGAAATCCGCACGCCGATGAATTCCATCCTCGGCTTCACCGACGTGCTGCTCGACGGCGAGCTGGCGCCCGACCAGCGCCGCCACCTCGACACGGTGCGCAACGCCGGCCGCTCGCTGCTGCGCCTGCTCAACGAGATCCTCGACACCGCCAAGCTGGAAAAGGGCGCGGTGGAGCTCGAGATCAACGACTTCAACCTGCTCTCGCTGATCGACGAGCTGTCCTCGACGCTGGCGGCGAACGCGCGCGCCAAGGGCCTGCAGGTCGACATCCACTACGACCCGGCGCTGCCCACCAATTTGCGTGGCGACGAGCTGCGCATCCGCCAGGTGCTGACCAACCTGCTGGACAACGCGATCAAGTTTACGGCCAGCGGCAGCGTTACCCTGCGCGCCGAGCCCCGCGGCGACCAGCTGCACTTCTCCGTGCAGGACACCGGTATCGGCATCGCGCCCGAGCGCCTGAACGCGATCTTCGATCCCTTCACCCAGGCCGACGCCTCGATGACGCGGCGCTTCGGCGGCACGGGCCTGGGCACCACGATCAGCAAGCAGCTGGTCGAGCTGATGGGCGG
>DNCF01000302.1 GCA_003484545.1 Massilia sp.
GCCGCAGGCGCGCCCGAACTTCCGCCTGCTGCGCAGCCTCGGCTTCTCGGGAACGGATGCCGACGTGCTGGCGCAAGCTTGGCGCGAGGCGCCGGTGATCCTGTCCTGCGCCTGGTCGGCCGCGCCGATGTGGACCGCGAATGCGGCGACCGTCAGCCCATCAAGCGACACCCGCGACGGCCGCGTGCACTTCACCGCCGCCAACCTGAACAACAAGCTGCACCGCTCGGAAGAGCACGTGCAGGCCACGCGCACGCTGCGCGCGATCTTCGCCGACCACGACCACTTCGTGGTGCACGACACGCTGCCCTCGACCCCGGCCTTCGGCGACGAAGGCGCGGCGAACCACACCCGCTTTGCCGCCGACCACGGCGCGCCGGGTGTCGAGTTCTTCGTCTACGGCCGCGTCGAGTTCGATCCGTCGGCGCCGGCGCCCAAGAAATACCCGGCGCGCCAGACCCTGGAAGCCTCGCAGGCGGTCGCGCGCCTGCACGGGCTCGACCCAAGGCGCACGGTGTTCGCGTCGCAGAACCCGGACGTGATCGACCAGGGCGTGTTCCACAACGACGTGATCGCGGTCGGCAACGGCAACGTCCTGTTCTACCACGAGCAGGCCTTTGCCGACGAGGCGGCGACCATCGAGGCGCTGCGCAGGGCAAGCGCCGGCGTCGGCTTCGAGTTCGTGCCGGTGCGGGTCGATGCCGGCCAGGTCCCGGTGACCGACGCCGTGGCCAGCTACCTGTTCAACAGCCAGCTGCTGTCCAAGCCGGACGGCAAGATGGCGCTCGTCGTGCCGCACGAATGCCGCGAGAACGAGGCGGTCGCACGCTATCTGGGCGGACTGGTGGCGAGCGGTGGGCCGATCGACGAACTGATCGAGTTCGACCTGCGCCAGAGCATGCGCAACGGCGGCGGCCCCGCCTGCCTGCGCCTGCGCGTGGCCTTGACCGACGAGCAGGCGGCCGCGATGCACGGCGGCGTGATCATGACCGAAGCGCTGTACGCGCAGCTGGTCGCGTGGGTCGAGAAGCATTACCGCGACCGGGTCGAGCCCAAGGATTTGATGGACCCGCAGCTGGCGATCGAGTGCCATACGGCGCTGGAGGCGCTGGAGCGCATTCTTGGGTTGCCGGGGTTGTACGACTTCGGTTGATTTGGTTGGTGGTCAGCCGGTGAGACCGCGTGGGCACGAGTGCCCACCCTACAACGGCGGCACATCGTAGGGTGGACACCTGTGTCCACGCGGTACGGCGGCAAAGCAGAGGCAAAGCCTCGCAGTTCGTAGGGTGGGTTCTCGAACCCACGCGGTACAACGGCAGAGCAGAGATAACGCGTCGCGCAAGCGCCGTAAGCAGCAAAGGACCGACGGCGGCGCACGACGCACCGCCGTCGAACGATAACGAGTTACACGCTTCCGGGACAAGGAAGCCGAGGACCTGGACGGGACAACCCTGTCCACCAAACGCCGGGGCGCGCGAAGCCACAAGCCGTAGCGCGCAGCGGCGACAACACTAAAGCTTTGGAGAAAGCAGAATGAACGACATGACGCAAGATTTGCGCACCCAGACCCTCTCGCTGGTCACGAACCAGCCGGCCGCGGGCGCGACCGCACCTGTAACCGCGCTGATCAGCGCCTGGCTCGGGTCGCTCGACGAAGAGGACCTGGCCGGCACCACGCCGGAAGCCCTGGCCCCCGTCCTGTGGGACGGTTTCACCCAGGCCGCCAAGCGCGCCGGGCAGGGTTGCCAGATCGCGCAAATGCGCTACACCGACACCCGCGGCGGCATCGCGACCGCCCTGCTGATCCTGAACGACGACATGCCCTACTTGGTCGACTCGTTCGTCATGGCCCTGCGCAAGGAACGCGTCCTGGCCGCCGGCGTGATGAACGCCGTGCTGCCGGTCGAGCGCGACGCATCGGGCCAGGTGACCAACGTCGGCACCGCCGGCGCTCCCCTCGAATCCTATGTGCTGGTGCTGCTGAACGACGAGCTGGCCTTCGAAGAACTCGACAAGCTGACCGCGCGCATCCGCATGGTCGCCAACGACGCCGCCGTCGTGCACCGCGATGCCATCGCGATGGGCGACCGCATGACCGAAGTGGCCGCGGCAGCCGCCGCCGCCGGCACCCCGGCCGGCCAGGAAGTGGCCGCCTTCCTCGAGTGGGCCAAGAACGAAGGCTTCGAGCCCTTCGGCTACGCTTATTACGTGGTGCAGCCGGGCCAGGACGAACTGGCGCGCGACATTCCGAGCCGCATCGGCGTGCTGAAGGACACCGCGCACCCGGTCTACGGCACCTGCCTGGCCAACATCCCGGGCGAACTCAAGACCCTGGCCGGCCGCGCCGAGACCCTGTCGATCGTGAAAGCCGACGTCGAGGGCACCCTGCACCGCGACCAGCCGCTCGACTTCATCGGCGTGCGCAACACCGACGCGCAAGGCAACATCCTCGGCGAGCACTGCTTCGTCGGCCTGTTCACCCGCGCCGCCACCTCGACCCCGCTGGCGCGCCAGCGGG
>DNCF01000239.1 GCA_003484545.1 Massilia sp.
CCGCCGCGTTCAGCGCCAGGATATTGGTCTCGAAGGCGATGCCGTCGATGACGCCGATGATCTCGACGATCTTGCGCGAGCTGGCCTTGATCGATTCCATGGTCGTCACCGCGCGCTCGACGGCCTGTCCGCCGTCGCCGGCCAGGCGCGCCGCCTCGGCCGCCAGGTCGGTCGCCAGGCGCGCGTTGTTGGCGTTGTCCTTCACGGCGATCGTCAGGGTTTCCATCGCGCTGGCGGTCTGCTCGAGCGAGCCGGCCTGCATCTCGGTGCGGGTCGACAGGTCGAGGTTGCCGGTGGCGATCTCCTTCGAGGCGGTGTCGATCGAGCGCACCGAGGTCAGGATCGCGTGCAGCGTCGTGTTCAGGTTGGCGATGGTGTGGTCGAGCGCGCGTGAAGTGTCGGCGATCTCGTCGCGGCCCGTGCTGCCGACCGGGGGCGCGAGACGGCCGTCGGACAGCTCGGCGACCACGTCGGAAATCTTGCGGATGTCGGCCAGCATGGCGCGCCGCACCAGCATCGTCACCAGCAGCGACAGCGCGATCGACAGCACCACCAGCACCGCCATGGTGATGCCGAGCGAGCGGAACTCGGCGCCGGCGGCGGCATAGGCACGCTCGCTCAGCGTCGTTTCCAGCGCGGCCAGCCGGGCCAGCTGGGTATTCAGGATGTTGAATTCCTTTTCCGCCTTCTGCATCGAATTGGTGGCGATCGACTGGTCGACCTGTGCCATCTCGATGGTTTCCAGGACCGACTTGCGATAGGCCTTCAGCGCGGCGCCCGAGGTGTCGATCAGCTTGCGCTCTTCAGGATCGGCGACTTTCGCCAGGGCCGCGAGCTGCTCCCCGATCGCCGCGTGCCGGCCGTTGATTTCCTTGACCAGGGCATCGAGCCGCTCCTTGGCGAAGCTGCCGCTGACCCAGGCCAGCAATTGGTAGATATTCGCGTGGGCGTACTTGGCCTCGCCTGCGACGTCGGCCGCATCCTGCAGGCGCGCCGCGCGCACCTGCACCATGTTCTCGAGCGAAGCGTGCTGGCGCACCATGCCGTAATAGGCGGCGCCGGAGAGCAGCGTCAGCAGCACCAGCACCAGTCCCGGCGCCAGCAGCAGCTTCGGGCCGATCCGCAGTTTCTTCAACATGCTTCACCTCCTGGGCAAAAGAAAAGGGCGGCCGCGGCCGCCCCGTGATGCAAGGTCTTACTTCTTGTAGATGCCCGCTTCCAGCACCACGTCGTCCACGCGCAGGATGTAGGTGGTCTTCGGCTCGATCTTGCCCGAGGTCGGGTTCTTGTACTGGTAATCGACCCAGCCCTTGCCCTTGGCGGCGGCTAGTTCGATGATCTCGCGGCGGTACTTCTTGCCGTTCGCATCCGGCACGTCGGTGAGGTCCTTGCCGACGATCGACGGGTTGTACGGGTGCGCCAGCACGATGCCGGTCTTGATGTCGCGCATGTCGACATACAGTTCGCCCTGGACGAAGTCGGGATCCTTGGCATTAATCTTCTTCATCATTTCGGCCTTGCCCTTGGCCTTGATCACGGCAGCCCCGCGTTCGGCCATGGCGATCGCGTCTTTCTCGGTCGGTTCGAAAGCCAGCGCGCTGGACGAGGCCAGGGCGAGGCACAGGGCGGTGGCGGTAGCGAGCAGCTTCATGGTGCGGTCCTTTCGAAGTGGTGCAGTCGGTACATCTCTCTTGGGGAACCTCGATCAATCCCGCGCTTTCCCTGCGCTGCGATTTTTTCTCGGGTCCCACTAAATGCCATTAGGAAATGTACGCGTCATTTCCTATGGGTAATTTGCGAATGCGCAAAGGCTTACGCCGCGTGTCGCGCCGCCCTCATTTGTCTTGCCGCATTGAATTGTTCTTCTGGGAAATCTTCCTTTGATTCAATTGATTGACGGCAATTCCACCTGCATAGACGACTCCTAAGATGACCTTCCGTCGGCAATTTCTTACTTCAAGAATTGACCGCCGTTCCCCACCATCTTTCCTCTTCAGGAGCATGCCGTGACCACCACCGAATCGACGCCCGCCAAGTTCAAGCCATACACGCGCCAGACCATCGCGCTCGCGCGCCAGTGGCAATGGATGAGCCCCGACCTGCAGGAAGCAGTGCAGGTGGTCTCGCACGTGCTGCCGTTTCGCGTCAACGAATATGTGCTCGACCAGCTGATCGACTGGGACCGCATCCCGGACGACCCGATCTTCCGCCTGACCTTCCCGCACCGCGACATGCTGCCCGCGCGCGAATACGAGCAGCTGCGCGACCTGGTGCTGTACAAGAAGGACGAGGCCGCGACGGCGAAGCTGGTGCACCAGATCCGCATGCGCATGAACCCGCACCCGGCCGGCCAGATGACCCACAACGTGCCGCGCGTGAACGACGCCCCGCTCAAGGGCCTGCAGCACAAGTACAAGGAAACCGTGCTGTTCTTCCCGAGCTCCGGCCAGACCTGCCACGCCTACTGCACCTTCTGCTTCCGCTGGCCGCAGTTCGTCGGCATGGACGACATGAAGTTCGACGCGCGCGAATGCGGCGAGCTGGTGTCCTACCTGGCCACCCACCCCGACGTGACCGACGTCCTGATCACCGGCGGCGACCCGATGATCATGAACACGCGCTCGCTGGCCGAGTTCCTGGAGCCCTTGCTGGCGCCCGAGCTGGCCCACATCCAGAACATCCGCATCGGCACCAAGTCGGTGGCCTACTGGCCGCAGCGCTACGTCTCGGACAAGGATTCCGACGACCTGATGCGCCTGTTCGAGCGCGTGGTCAAGGCCGGCAAGAACCTCGCCATCATGGGCCACTACAACCACGCGGTCGAGCTGCGGCATCCGATCGCCCAGCAGGCGGTGAAGCGCATCGTCGGCACCGGCGCCACGCTGCGCATGCAGGGTCCGCTGATCCGCCACATCAACGAAGACCCGAAGAGCTGGGCCGAGCTGTGGACCACCGGCGTGCGCCTGGGGGCGATCCCGTATTACATGTTCGTCGAGCGCGACACCGGTCCGCGCGACTATTTCGCCTTGCCGCTGGCGCGCGCGCACGAGATCTTCCAGTCGGCCTACTCGATGGTCTCGGGCCTGTCGCGCACCGTGCGCGGGCCCTCGATGAGCGCCTTCCCCGGCAAGGTCGTGATCGACGGCGTGGTGACGATCAACGGCGAAAAGCTGTTCGCGCTGCAGTTCCTGCAGGCCCGCAATCCGGAGTGGGTGCGACAACCCTTCTTCGCCAAGTACGACCCGGACGCCACCTGGCTGGATCACCTGAAGCCGGCCTTCGGGCGCAAGAAGTTCTTCTTCGAAGACGAAGCCGGCGACGCCGGTTACCACGGCCCGGCCGGGCGCGTGATCCCGATCGCCCCGGCGCGCAGCCACGACGGCCGCGCCAGCGACAGCCAGCCGAGCGCCGCGTAAATCCCCGGCCGCCATGGGCGTCGATCCGCATCCGCCACGCCTGTCCGGCGTGGCGGTTTTCTGTTACGTGTTCCTGCCTTTCGCGCTCGGACACTACCTGTCCTCCCTGCTGCGCAACGTGAACGCGGTGCTGGCGCCGGACCTGCTTCGGTCGCTGGCGCTGTCGCCCGGCCAGCTTGGCCTCTTGACCAGCGCCTTCTTCTTCGCGTTCGCGCTGGTCCAGCTGCCGGTCGGGATCGCGCTCGACCGCTACGGGCCGCGCAAGGTACAGCTGGCGCTGATGCTGCTCGCCGCGCTGGGCGCGCTGCTGTTCGCGCGCGGCCAGAGCTTCGGCCAGCTGGTGCTGGCGCGCGCCATCCTCGGCTGCGGCCTGGGCGGCTGCTTCATGTCGGCGGTCAAGGCGATCTCGACCTGGATCGCGCCGAGCAAGCTGCCCTCGGTGCACGGCTACCTGATCGCCGTCGGCGGCCTGGGCGCGGCGTCCAGCACCATGCCGGTGCGCATGGCGCTCGAATACACCGACTGGCGCGGCCTGTTCCTCATCCTCGGCGCCCTGATCACCGCCACCGGCGCGGCGATCTGGCTGCTGGCCCCGCCAAGCGGCAAACCGGCCGGCACGCGCCCGCCAGTGCTGCAGTCGCTGCGCGAGGTGGTGCGCACGCCGACCTTCCGCACCACGATCTCGCTGGTGCTGATCCCGCACGCGGTGTTCTTCGGCATCCAGGGCCTGTGGATCGGACGCTGGCTGGCGGACGTGGCGCGCTTCCCGAACGACGCCGTGGCCTACCTGCTGTACATGGGGATGGCCGCGGTGATCTTCGGGGCGATCGCGGTCGGCATGATCACCGAGTGGGCGGGGCGGCGCGGCATCCGGCCGCTCGACGTAGCCGGCTTCGGCGTGGCGCTGTTCGTGCTGGTGCAGGCGGCCTTCGTGGTCGGCTACGCGCCGAGCTACCAGCTGCTGTCGGTGCTGTTCACGCTGGTGGGCACGATCACCGGCATCGAATACGCGATCGTCGCTCAGAGCATGCCGCGCGAACTGACCGGGCGCGCGGCCACCTGCCTGAACCTCCTGATCTTCGTCGGCGCCTTCCTGGTGCAGGCCGGCTTCGGCCTCCTGATCGGGCTCTGGACGCCGGACGCGGCCGGCCACTACCCGGCGCTGGCCTACCGCGTCGCCTTCGGCCTCCTGGTGCTGCTGCAGTTGCCGGGCTTGCTGGCGCA
>DNCF01000238.1:0-286 GCA_003484545.1 Massilia sp.
GCCCAGAAGGCGATCGAGATGGGGGCGAACGCCATCACGATCCAGGGCGGGGAGGGCGGCGGCCACACCGGCTCGGTGCCGACGACCGTGCTGCTGCCGCAGGTGGTCGATGCGGTCAAGGTGCCGGTGGTGGCTGCCGGCGGCTTCTACGACGGGCGCGGCCTGCTCGCCGCGCTGGCCTTCGGCGCCCAGGGCGTGGCGATGGGCACGCGCTTCCTGATGACCACCGACAGCGGCGTGCCCCAGGCCACGCTGGAACGCTACCTGGCGGTGCGCGACGCCGACC
>DNCF01000238.1:640-3208 GCA_003484545.1 Massilia sp.
GTCGACGGCATGCCGCAGCGGATGATCGACAACGAATACCTGGCCGCGCTGGAGCGCGCGGCGCCGCTGCGCCGGCTCTGGATCGCGCTGCGCTCGGCGCTGGCATGGAAGGCGCACACGGGGATGACCGGCGCCCATGCGTTCAAGGTGCTGATGCAGGCGCTGCGCCAGGACCCGGCCTCGGTGGCGCAGGTGGTGATGGCGGCGAATGCCCCGGTGCTGCTGCAGCGTTCGATGGTCGACGGCAAGCCGGCCGAAGGGGTGATGTCGGCCGGCCAGGTCGCGGTCCTGATCGGCCAGCTGCAGTCCTGCCGCGAGGTGGTCGACGCCATCGTCGCCGACGCCCGCAGCGCGCGTGCGCGCCTGAACACTTATTAGCCCGCAGCATTGCGAACACCAGTGCGAACCAAGGAAGATCGATGACTTCACAATTCCATTCAAGCGTCCACGATAACGGCGTCGCCGAAGTCGTACTCGACCGCCCTCCGGTCAATGCCCTCGACGACGACGGCTGGCATGCCCTGGCGGCCTGCATCGCCGCGCTCGGCGAGGACAGCGCGGTGCGCGCGATCGTGATCCGGGCCGAAGGCCGCGGCTTTTGCGCCGGGGTCGACATCAAGCAGCTCGACGCCGAGCAGGGCCGGATCGTCTCGGTCAATGCCGGCAACTACGCCACTTTCAAGGCCGTACACCGCAACAAGGTGCCGGTCATCGCCGCCGTGCACGGCTTCGTGCTGGGCGGCGGGATCGGCATCTGCGGCGCCGCCGACTTCGTGATCGCGGCCGAGGATGCCTCTTTCGGCCTGCCCGAGGTCGACCGCGGCGCGATGGGTGGCGCCGCCCACCTGCAGCGCATGGTCGGACTGCAGAAGACCCGCTACGCCTTCTTCACGGGCGAAATGATCCCGGCCGCCGAGGCCCTGCGCCTGGGGGCCGTCGAGCGCGTGGTGCCGCGCTCGGAGTTGCGTTCGACCGCGCTCGGGATCGCGGCCCGGATCGCCGCCAAGAGCCCGGCCATGATCCGGATCGCCAAGGAAGCCCTGAACGGCATCGAGGACGGCAACCTCGAAGACAAGTACCGCTGGGAGCAGGGTTTCACGATGCAGGCCTACATGAGTCCCGACTCGACCGAGGCGCGCGCCGCCTTCGTCGAGAAGCGGGCAGCGACATTTTAATCGGGAGAAGGCAGCATGAATCTGACCTATACACCGGCGCAGCAGGCCTTCCGCCAGGAAGTGCGGGCCTGGCTGCGCGCCAACGTGCCGGCCGAGCCCTTCGCCAGCTACGAGTCGCGCGAGGGTTTCGAGCAGCACCGCCAATGGGAAGCCAAGCTGGCCGACGCCGGCTGGAGCAGCGTCGCCTGGCCGGTCGAGCTGGGCGGGCGCGGCTGCGACCTGATCGACTGGCTGATCTTCGAGGAAGAATACTGGGCCGCCGACGCGCCGATGCGGGTCAACCAGAACGGCATCCTGCTGCTCGGGCCGACGCTCATGGAATTCGGCACCCCGGAGCAGAAGGCGCGCTTCCTGCCGCGCATGGCGCGCTGCGACGACATGTGGGCCCAGGGCTGGTCGGAACCGAATGCCGGCTCGGACATGGCGGCCATCAGCAGCCGCGCGGTGCGCGACGGGGACCACTACATCCTGAACGGCCAGAAGACCTGGTCGACCCGTGCCGTCTTCGCCAACTGGCTGTTCGGCCTGTTTCGCAGCGAACCGGGTTCGCAGCGCCACCATGGCCTGAGCTACCTGCTGGTGCCCCTCGATACGCCCGGCATCACGGTGCGCCCGATCAAGGCCCTGAACGGGCGCCAGGCCTTTGCCGAGATCTTCTTCGACGAGGTGCGGGTCCCGGCCGAGAACCTGGTCGGCGCCGAAGGCAGCGGCTGGCAGGTGGCGATGGCCACCGCCGGCTTCGAACGCGGCCTGCTGCTGCGCTCGCCGGCACGCTTCCAGCACACGGCGCACAAGCTGGTGCAGCTCTACCTGAAACACCGCGAGCAGGCCGACCGCGATCCGGCCATCCGCGACGCGGTGATGCGGGCCTGGATGGGCGCCCAGGCCTATGCGCTCTCGTCCTACCACACGGTCGGGCGCCTGCAGGAAGGCGCGGCGATCGGGGCCGAGTCGAGCACCAACAAGATCTTCTGGTCCGAACTCGACCTGGAAATGCACGAGACCGCTTTGCGCATCCTCGGCCCGAATGCGGAGCTGACCGGCGGCGCGCCCGATGACAGCGACGGCGGAGCCTGGCTCGACGGCTTCCTGTTCGCCCAGGCTGGCCCGATCTATGCGGGCACCAACGAAATCCAACGCAACATCATCGCCGAGCGTGTGCTTGGCCTGCCCAAGAGCTAAGCCGGAGAACAGTCGCATGAACTTCACATTCACGCAAGAGCAGGTCGCCTTCCGCGACTCGATCAGCCGCTTCTTCATGACCGAGGCGCCGCCCGAGCTGCTGCGCGAGATCTGGGAAACCGATGCCGGACGCTCGCCCGGACTGCGCGCCAAGATCGCCGAACAGGGCCTGTTCAGCCTGTCCGTGCCCGAAGCCGAGGGCGGCCTGGGG
>DNCF01000431.1 GCA_003484545.1 Massilia sp.
TTGCAGCACCGCGTCCAGCCGCGCCCGTCCCGCCTCTGCCTGGCGCGCCGCCTCGAGCGCTTCGCGCCGGCTCAGGCGCAAGGCCTCTTCCGCCTTCTTCTGCGCCGCGACCTCGATGGTCACGTGATAGATGCACAGCAGCTTGCCGGCGGCATCGAAAATCGGCGTATTCGTGGCGTTCCAGAAGCGCTCGACGAAGACCTCCTTCCCGTCCGGACCGCGCGAGCGGATCGGGTAGCGCTGGGTCGGCATCGATTGCGGCTGGCCGGTCGCGATCACCCGCGCCAGCGAATTGCGCAGCGCCATCACGCCATTGCTGCTGGGGTCGTCCGGATCGTCGGGCGGAGCGGGCAAGGCAACGAACAGGTGCTGCCCGACCAGTTGCTCCCGGGTGTGGGCGACATTGCGCAGAAAGGCCTCGTTGACGTCGAGGATGACCGGGTCCTCGCTTGGGGACAGGATGTAGGCGCCGATCGGGGAACTGGCGAAGATCGACTGGTAGAGAGGAGTGTCGAGCATGGGGCACTTTCGAATGTCAGGCTAGCGGTTTAGGCTAGCCCAGCAATTCCAAAGCGCCGGTGCGGTAATTAACGGTAGTCTATAGATGCTTACCGGAAACAATCATACCGAACGAAACAATCATGCCGAACGAGCCGGCATGATCGTTCCCTTGCCTTAGCCGCGACGACGACGCGCCATGACGCCCGTCATGCCCAGCAGCGGCAGCAGCAGCGCCAGCGAGGACGGCTCCGGCACCGTCGCCACGATGGCGAAGCGGTCGCCCACGTTCAGGCCGCGCGTGTCGAGGAACCAGTCGCCGGCGCCGTCGACCAGCAAGGGATTCCCGAAGTGGAATTCGGCCCACTCCGGCTTGCTGAAGCCGATATGCGCGTAGTCCGGCGTTTCCGTGACCTGGCCGAGCGTGCCGAAGGTCGGCGTCACGCTGCCATAGGAGGCGAAGCCGATGCCGCTCAACTTGAAGACGAACTGGTTCAGCGCCGTGCCGCTCAGGTTGCGCACGATGGCGTTCAGGCTCAGCGGGCCGAGCAGGTCTGCTTCCTCGATCACGAAGCTGAAGCGGCTGGTGCCCAGCTTTTCCAGGTCGAGGTCGAAGGAAACGCTGCCGGCGCCGCTGTAGTCGGTGATCGAGTTACCGGCCGACAGCTCGGACGTGAGCAGGACGGCGGCCTGGCTCGATGCGGCCAGCGTCATCGCGGCGGCAAAGGCGAGGATGGATTTGGTGAAGTGCATGGTGCTCCCCTTGTCTATGTTGGATTTACAGCGGGCCCCTGGCCCAGGGACCGGTGATCGCGAAGGTGACGCCCGGCGTCTGGATGTTGACGAACAGGTAGCGGCCGGTCGGGTCGAAGCAGGCGCCGGCGAACTCGTTGCCGCGGTGGTCGCCCGCCAGCGTGACCAGCTTGTTCGCACCCTGCAACTGGGCGGCGCTGAGCACCGCGTTGTTCTTGGCGAAGATGTAGGCGTCGCCGGCGTCGGTGATGCCCATCAGGCGCTGGCCGAAGCCGAAGGAATCGGTGGCGGCGGTCGAGGCGTCCTCGCAGACCAGCAGCGCATTGCGCGGGCTGACCGTCAGGTTGTCGCCCATGTTGCCGACCAGCGGGCTCGGGCTCGAATAAATGCATTTCAGCACCTGGCTGGCCAGGTCGAGCTCCCAGATCGCGCCGCGCGAGACGGCGCCGCCCGAGGTGTCCATCACGTACATCTTGCCTTGCGCGTACCAGATGCCTTCGCCGCGGTTCATGCGCAGCGCGCCCTGCACCCAGCCCTGCACGAAGGGGCCCGCGGCATTCGTGATCCGGATGCCGGTCGGGCCGGTGGCGTCGCCGCGGTTGCGGTCCGGGTCGGCGATCGTCACCCACTCCAGTTCGTAAGTGGCATCGACCGTCGCGGTGGCCAGGTTCACGTTCGGGCTGCCCTTCACTTTCGCCATCTGCAGTACGCCGCCCATGGCCAGCGAACCCGGCGCGCCGCTGCGCACGTCCGGCACATAGCGGTAGAAGCCGGACTTGCCCGAGGAGTCCTCGGTCTGGTAGACCATGCCGGTCACCGGATCGACGGCGGCGGCCTCGTGCGCGAAGCGGCCCATGCCGACGATCGGCAAGCCGGTGGTCAGTTTCGGATCGGCGTGCACCTCGAACACGTAGCCGTGCTTCTTGCCGGCCGGGCTGACGGCGTCCGAACCGACTTCCTCGCAGCTGAGCCAGGTGCCCCAGGGCGTGATGCCGCCGGCGCAGTTGGTCTGGGTGCCGCCCAGGCTCGGCGTCATGCTGACCCAGTGTCCGTCGCGGAAAATCAGGTTGGTGGTGCCGCCGCCGAAGCGGTTGCTCGAATCGGCGCTGCTGCTGCCGCCGTCGTAGACGCCGCTCGCGTTGAGGAAGTTGCCTGGTGCGGTCGAGCCGATCTCGTGGTTACGCACCAGCACCAGTTCGCTGCTGCGGCCGACCTTGCGCGCGACGACCACGCCCATGCCGTCGTGGCCGCCCGGGCAAGCTTTGCCATCGGTCATCAGGTCGCCGCGCCAGCCGAAGCTTTTATAAGTAAAACCCGGCGGCAGTTGCAGCAGCGGCAGGCCGGTCGTCATGTCCCTGGCCGGGGCGATTGGGCCGTAGGGGCTGGGGATGAGGGTCGTGGCGCCGTTGGCGGCCAGTGCCTGTTGCGTCTGCATTGCGGCAAAAGCGCCGACGAAGGGCAGTGCCGACGCACTGGCCATGCCTTTGAGCAGGTTGCGCCGCGACGGCGAGAGGTCCTTGTTTGTCATGCTGAGCATTCTCCAAAGTGGGATCGGCCGGACTGGTCCGGCGATGGACTGGAGGGCTGGCGACGGCCTGGATGGCGGCGTCACGCGGGCCCGGCCTGCGCGTGCGCCGCGCAGACCGATGCATTAAAACAAACAAAAATGTCGTGCCGATGACAGCAAAATGACAAGCTGCGGAAATTGCTTACCCGTGTGCCGCGCAGGCGCTTGAGCTCGACATTCCGCTACTTGCGCGCCCGGGATCGGCTGCGCAGCGCAAAGGGCCCGGCCAGGCTCAGCTGCCGAAATGGAAAAAGATGCCGACGGCCAGCTCGGCCCAGAGGTAGACGAAGGCCAGCACGATCGCCGCCACCCAGAGCAGGCGCTGCTTCATGTTGGCCAGCTTGCCCACGGCCAGTTCGAGGGCAAAGCCGACGCCGAGCAGAAGGACCGCGGCCACGACGAAATCGAGCGCGGTCCAGTTGACTTCCCTCGTGAACTGCATGGCCAGCAACGGCAGCAGCAGGATCGCGCCGGTGCCGGCGAGGACGCGCAGCACGCTTCGCTTGCCCAGGCCAGGTGCGTTACCGCCATGGCCGCCAGTCAATGTGCTCATCGTCATCCTCCGGTAGTGATGGGGTGCGGAGTGACCAGTTTGCCATCATTGGCGGCCGCGTTCAACATGTCGCGACAGGGCATGAAAAAGAAAAAGCGGGCAATGCCCGCTTTTCCCCGTGATCGCAGAACGATCAGGCTTTGGTACGGCGGCGTACGGCAATGCCGGCGCCCAGCATGGCGATACCGAACAGCGCCAGCGAACCCGGTTCCGGCACTTCGGCGTTTTCGGCCAGCTTGAACTGGCCGTTGCCGCCGATGAAGAAGTACTGGCCCGGACGGTTGCGGTAGCTGGTGCCGTTGCAGCCGGCGCCGTTGAAGCCGGCGAACTGGCAGGCCACTTCGCTCACCAGACGGCTGGACGGACGGCCGACCGTGTTCGCGTTGGTGAAGGCGAACGAGAGGACCGATTCTTCCGACAAGTCCTTGCCGTTACTGCGGAAGAAGTAGCCGCTGTCGAGCATGCCCGGCTCGGCGCTGGCGAAGACACTGACCTGGCCGTTGTTCACCGGGCTGCCGTTGGCATCGACGAGGCCACCGCCGCCCACGAGCACGTTGAAGGTGGCGATCTGGTTGCCGAGATTCGCGCCATAGTAGCCGGCGGTGCTGCCGTACTGGCCGTTGGTCTGGTTCTGGTACATCTTGATGGTGCCGCCGGTGAAGCTGAAGGCGCCGCCGAAGGTGCCGGTGCCGAACGCCTCGAAGGTCGCGGTGATGTTCCCGCCGGCATAGGTCTGCGGGAACAGCTTGCCGTTGCTGTCGGCCTGGGTAATGTTGAAGACAGCCGTTTCCTTGAAGGAGAAGCCGCCGTTGCCGGTCGACGTCAATTGGATGAAGGCATTGCCGTTGACGTCCAGGTATTCGTTGATGACCTGGCCGTCGGCAAAGCCGCCGCCGCTTGGGTTGAACACCCAGTTGTTCAGGACCGGACCCGCGTGCGCGGCGCCAGCCGTGGACAGTGCGACAGCCGTGGCGCAGATGAGTTTCTTGAAGAGTTTCATTGTCGGTTTTCCGTTGAGTATGGTTGTTGGTCAACAACCTGTACTTCATGAGAGCAAGGGATGTGCCAACACCCTGAGCTTGAATGAAATCAAGGACTTGCTTCAACCAGAATGCATTCCTGTAAATACATGTAAGATTTTTCGACGCATTGCAGCATGCCGAAACTCAACAGTAATGTCCTGCGGGTCAGCCGATACCGGCGCATCGCGCGCACTGAATGTGGACAAAATGTCCAGCCGCACAACCGGGGCAAGACCGAGGCCTGTCCTATAATGCCTTCATGGCCGGGATGACGAAAAAATGGGTCGCATACGCCTGGATTGCCGGCCTGGCCATCCTGTTCAATGCGCTCGCCCCGGTCGTCTCGCACGCGCTGAGCCTGTCGTCGCCAGCCGCGCGCCAGGTCGAAATCTGTACCGCGATGGGCATCGAAATGGTGCCGATGGGAGGCGCATCGGAGGCCCCCTCTTCCGACCGCTTCCTCAAGGGGCTCATGCATTGCGCCTACTGCGCGCCGCATGCCGGCTCCTTCGCCCTGCCGCCACCGGCGGCCTTCGCCGTCGCCGTGCTCGGCGGCCATGACTTCTACCCGCCTCTCTTCCATCGTGCGCCGCGTCCGCTGTTCGCGTGGTCCTTCGCGCAGCCGCGCGGCCCGCCTGCGCTGGCATAGCGCTTTGTCATTTTGCAGCAGCTGCCGCGTTGTCGTTTGCACGACAGCGCAGGCGTGACGCATCCGCACAGCCGTGACGGCACAGCCCGTCAAGGTTCGTCGTATGCGTCGACGCTGCTGTGTCGCCGAACTCGCCCCGGTGAGCGAGCGGTATTGCACACGCCCCAGGCCGTCACACGATCGGAAAACCTACCATGAACTCGCATGCTCCCATTGCAGCGGCGCCGTCGCGCCCTGCCCGCACACCCATTCATCTTGCCTGCATGTTAGCCGCCGGCATCATCACGACGCCCGTCTTCGCCAACGACACGCCGATCCCGACCGTGCTCGTCACGGGAGCACCGGAGAACGGCAAGCTTAGGGACGACACCGCCACCGGCTCCAACCTGGGCCTGTCGCGCCTGGAAACGCCGGCCAGCGTCGACGTCATCGCCCGCAGGCAGCTCGAGGAAAGGGGCGACGCCAGCCTGGTCGAGGCGATCACGCGCGCGCCCGGCATCAGCGGCGTGCCCCACCCCGGCAACGGCGGCTCCTCGCTCGCCGCGCGCGGCTTCACCGACACGGTCTCGGTCATGCGGCTATACGACGGCATGCGCCAGTACGGCGGCGCAGGCATCACCTTCCCCTTCAGCACCTGGACTGTCGAGCGCATCGAAGTGCTGCG
>DNCF01000430.1 GCA_003484545.1 Massilia sp.
CCTCGTCCGAAACAGCGCCCGCCCCGGCCGCATCCCGCGGCACGTCCGACGACGGTATGCAGGTGGTCGTCGTCACCGCCCAGAAGCGCAAGGAAAAGCTGCAGGACATTCCGATCGCCGCCACCGCGGTCACCGGCCTGGACCTCGAACGGCGCGGGGTGGCGAACGTGGCCGACCTCGGCTCGATCGCGCCCAACGTCAGTGTCTCTCACGCGCCGGGCAACAGCACCTCCGCCCAGATCGCCATCCGCGGCTCGGTGACCATCAACCCGGCCCTGTACTGGGAGCCGACGGTGGGCATGTATGTCGACGGCGTGTATTCGGGCAAGACCCAGGGCGCCGTGCTCGACCTGGTCGACCTGGAGCGCGTCGAGGTGCTGCGCGGCCCGCAAGGCACGCTGTACGGCCGCAATACGATGGCCGGCGCGATCAACTTCGTCACCCGCAAGCCGTCCGGCGAACTGGGCGGCTCGGTCTCGCTCGACCTCGGCAACTACAACGCGCGGGTCGGCAAGGCCAGCCTCGACCTGCCCCAGGTCGGCATCTTCAAGGCCAGCATCGGTGCCCGCGTCGACAAGCGCGACGGCTGGGTCAAGACCACGCCGGGCAGCTCGGTGACCGAGATGAACGACCGCGACGGCAAGTCGGCGCGCATCGCGATCGACGCCCAGGCGACGCCCGACCTGCTGCTGAGCTACCGCTACGACTTCACGCGCGCCAAACAGAACGGCAACTTCTCGCAGATCGTCCAGTCCGACCTGCCCATCGCCGGCGTGGTCGTCTCGCCTGCCGGCCGTGTCGACCTGGCCAGCGTCGACGGCCCGCAGATGGAACAGATGAAAGTCTACGGCAATGCCCTGACGGCCGAGTGGAAAATTAACGACAGCAACACCATCAAGTACACCTGGGCCGACCGCAAGCTGAACTGGTTCGACACGCTCGACCTGGACGGCTCGCCGGTCCAGCTGGTGAACATCGGGCGCTTCTCGACCTACAGCCAGCGCTCGAACGAACTGCAGCTGATCGGCAGCCGGGGCAAGCTGTACTATGTTTTCGGCCTGTTCGACTTCCAGGACCGCGGCCACACCGACAATCCGCAATCCTTCTTCTTCGGCAGCTCGGTCTTCGATTCGCGCTACGGTTTCACCACCGACACCCAATCGGCCTATGGCCAGGTCGACTACCAGCTGACCGAACGCCTGAAGCTCACCGCCGGCATGCGCCACACCCGCGAGGAAAAGACCATCGACCGCTTCCTCGACGGCGGCGGCGCGCTGATCCCGGCCGGCACCGCCGGCTCGGCCGATTTCAAGTCGAATACCCCGCTGGTGAGCGCCGCCTACAAGATCAGCGAGCGCTTCAACGTCTATGCCAAGTACGCCGAAGGCTTCAAGAGCGGCGGCTTCAACGGCGAAGCCAGCAGCGTCGCCGAGACCCTGACCCCGTTCCGGCCCGAAAAGCTCAAATCGGTCGAGCTGGGCTTCAAGTCGAGCTTCGACGCCGGCCGCACCACCTTCAACGGCGCCGTTTTCCAGAACCGCACCACCGACCTGCAGGAGTCGATCTTCACCGCCGAAGGCGCGGCCGGCTCGAACATCCGCAATGCGGGCAAGGCCACCACCCGCGGTGTCGAACTCGAACTGGGCATGCGCCCGACCGAGGACCTGCGCCTGACGGCCAGCTACGGCTACCTGCACGGCAAGTACGACGAGTTCATGGAGCTCGGCGTCGACGTGGCCGACAACCGCGCCATGGTGCACACGCCGAAGCACAGCGTCAACCTGATGGCCGACGCCGTCCTGGCGCGCCGCGACTACGGCGTCTGGCGCCTGCTGGCCGATTATTCCTTCATCGACGCGCACTACACCTATCCCTACCAGCTGCGCCGCACCGACCCGACCATGCCGCTTGCCGGCGATAGCCTGGTCGCGGGCGCGGGCTTCCTCAACCTGCGCCTGGCGCTGTCGGGCCTGAGCGTGGGCAAGGCCCGCGCCGAGCTGGCACTGTGGGCGCGCAACGTGCTCGACAAGGAACACATCGGCAACTACATCGACTTCGGTCCCGGCTTCGGCAACCTGCGCCAGGCCTATTACGCGCAGCCGCGCACCTTCGGCGTCTCGCTCAAGGCCACCTTCTGAGCCGGGGGCGCCCTGCCGGGCGCCCTGGTTCCGGGCCGCGCCGCTGGCGCGGCTTTTTTTCGCGCACCCATAAAAAAAGCCGATGCGAGGCATCGGCCAAAACCGGAGAAGAGCGGCGTTCAGACGAAGGGATCGGCGTTCGGCATGCCCAGCATCACGGCGCCGTGCGAACGCGCGTAGGCATCGGTGTTGTTGGCGATGTGCCCGCGCGACTGGTAGATGTCGCGCAGGATGCGCTCGACCGGATTGCTCTTGTAAGTGCCGGAGGCGGCGCTGGCGCGCAGCAGCTCGTCGACGCGCTGGGCGCACTGCTTGGGCACCTGGGCCGACTGGGCGCGCTGCATCAGGCGCTCCTCCACAGGCATGCGCTCGCCGCTGATCGCGCACTCGACGACCCGGCCGAAGTTGCGCATCAGGACCAGCTTCAGGGCGTCGACCGTCATCATCGCTTCCGACACGGCGATCTGGGCATTCGGGTCCTCGGCGGTCTTGCCGCCGTGCTTGCCCACGTGGGCCGCGGCGCGGCGCCGGAAATCGTCGATCGCGCCCTGCAGGGCCCCGATGCATGCGCTCGACACCGCGCGCTGGAACACCTGGGTGAAGGGAATGCGGTACAGCGGCGCCGTGTTCAGGGCGCGGCCCGGACAGCCGGCGTCGCTATGGTCGTTGGTGCGCTGCGTGCGGTGTTCGGGAACGAACACGTTGTCGACCACGATGTCGTGGCTGCCGGTGGCGCGCAGGCCCAGCACGTCCCAGTTGTGCACGACCTGGAAATCGGAAGCCGGCAGCAGGAAGGTGGTGTGCTCGAAGCCGGGGGTGCCGTCGCGCTTGGGCAGCAGGCCGCCCAGGAAGATCCACTGGCAGTGCTCGACGCCGCTCGAGAATTGCCAGCGGCCGGAGAAGCGGTAACCGCCCTCGACCGGCTCGGCCTTCCCGACCGGCATGTAGGTCGAGGCAATCAGGGTCGCGGAGTCGCCGCCCCAGACGTCCTGCTGCGCCTGTTCCGGGAATAGCGGCAGCTGCCAGTTATGGACCCCGATCACGCCATAGATCCACGCGGTCGACATGCAGCCCTCGGCCAGCGTCATCTGGACCTGGTAGAACACGCGCGGGTCGAGCTCGTAGCCGCCCCAGCGGCGCGGCTGCAGCACGCGGAACAGGCCGGCCTCCTGCATTTCCCTGATGGTCTCGTGCGGGACCATGCCGGCCCGCTCGGCGTCGGACGCGCGCGCGGCCAGCTTCGG
>DNCF01000177.1 GCA_003484545.1 Massilia sp.
CCCGAGCGCATGCAGGCGGCGCTGACCCGTTTCGGCGGACGCGTGCTGGTGGTGCTCAGCGGCGCCGACCTGACGGCCCAGGAATTCGCCGACCTGTCCGCGCGTCCCGGCGCCTGGCAGCGCCTCCTGGCGACGCCGCGCTTCACGAAGCAGAAGATCGACAAGGCCGACCACACCTTCTCGCGCCGCCCCTGGCAGGACCAGGTGTCGAGCTGGACCCGCGACTGGCTGCGCTCCTGGTGAGCGCGCCACTGTTGCGTACTTACACTTGATCAGTTTCATAACTGAAAAATATCTTTTTAAAATGTATTTTTGGTAATTAGCTCATGGCAAAATAGCCTACTGGGATGCCCGTGCCGACTGAGGCACTAATCGCATGCGAGGACGCCAGTGCTAAAATTACTAAAATCGGTCAAGAACCAGTTTTCCCCGCAACCAGCGCTGACGGCTCTCGCCCAGAGCGAGCTGAAGGCCGACATGCAGGGCCTGCCGGCGCACGATCCCGGTCCCGAAGCCGTGATCGCCGGCTGCACGACATGGTTATGCATGGCGCAGGACAGGTCGGCATCGAACGATGGCGGCGTGGCGCGCGACTTCTCGCTGCAGAATGGCTGGGCCACGTCCTACCCCGAAACCACCGGTTACATCATCCCGACCATGATCGCCATGGCGCACCGCAACGGCGACGCCAGCCTGCACGCGCGCGCGCGGCGCATGCTGGACTGGTGCGTGGCGATCCAGTTCGCGGAAGGCGGCTTCCAGGGCGGGAAGATCGATGCCAAGCCGCGCGTTCCGGTCACCTTCAATACGGGCCAGATCCTGCTCGGGCTGGCGGCCGGCGCCGCCGAATACCGCGACGCGCGCTACCTCGACGCCATGCACCGCGCGGCCGCCTGGCTGCGCGACAGCCTGGACGCCGACGGCTGCTGGCGCAAATTCGGCACGCCCTTCGCCAAGCCGGGAGAGAAGGCCTACGAAACCCACGTGTCGTGGGGCCTGTTCGAGGCCGAGCGCGTTGCCCCCGGCCACGGCTACGGCGCCGCCGGCCTGCGCCAGGTGGAGTGGGCGCTCACCAAGCAGCAGGAGAACGGCTGGTTCGCCTCGAACTGCCTGACCGACGTCGAGCATCCCCTGACCCACACCATCGGCTATGTGCTGCGCGGCGTGATCGAAGGCCAGTTGCTGTCCGGCCGCGCCGACCTGCTGGAGGCCGCGGTGCGCACCGCCAACGGCTTGCTCGGCGCGATCGACAAGGACGGCTACCTTGCCGGGCGCCTGGACCGCCATTTCGGCGCAGCCGCGAATTACGCCTGCCTGACCGGTTCGGTGCAGATCGCGCACTGCTTCTTCCTGCTGCACCGCCTGACCGGCGACGCCCGCTACCTGGCCGCCGGCCGCACCCTGAACGCCTTCGTGCGCCGCACCGTACGCCTGGAAGGCAGCGGCGACACGGTCGGCGGCATCAAGGGCTCGTTCCCGGTCGACGGCGCCTATGGCCAGTGGCAATACCTGAACTGGGCCGCGAAGTTCTGCATCGACGCCAATGTGCTGGAAGTCGAGCTGACGGCGGCCGTGCTGGCAAAGGTCGAGCTGGCAAAGGCCGGACTGGCATCGGTCCACCTGGCCAAGGCCGAACCGGCGCAAGCCGCGCTGGCAGACAGCGACAGCGATGCTTAAGCCGCTCAAGAACATCGTCAAGGCCGTCCTGGAAAGCACGCGCCGGCGCCGCAACGAACAGCAGATCCGCCGTTCGAGCCGGCTCGTCACGCGCGCCGAACTGGTGCGCGACCTGGCGCGTATGGGCATCGCGCGTGGCGACACGCTGTTCGTGCACTCCTCGCTCAAGAGCCTGGGCTATGTCGACGGCGGCGCGGCGGCGGTGGTGGGCGCCCTGCAGGACGCCGTCGGGCCGGAAGGCACCCTCTTGGTGCCGACCTATTACCTCCCGGCCGGCACCGTCAAGGCCGCCTGCGAGATGGAAGGCTATGTGTTCGACCCGAACCGCCACGGCACCAACATGGGCCGGCTCCCCGAAACCTTCCTGACCCAGGCGGCGACCCATCGCAGCGTGCACCCGACCCATTCGGTCTCGGCCTGGGGCAAGCATGCGCAATACCTGACCGAGGGCCACCACCAGGCGCCTTCGATCTTTGGCGAGGGTTCGCCCTGGCAGCGCTTCGTCGGCCTCGAGAACGCCAAGGTGCTGGGACTGGGCGTATCGATGGGGCCGGTGACCTTCTACCACGTGGTCGAGGATGCGCTCGGCGACGCCTTTCCCGAACCGGTCTGGGACGAGCGGACCTACCGTATTCCCTGCCTGGACCGCGACGGCCAGCGCTGGGAAGTGCCGGTGCGGCCGTTCGTGCGCGCGGTCGCGGGACGCCGCATCGACTATCCTGAACGCGAGGACTTGCGCATGTATTTCCGCGAAGAGTTCGAGCGCGCGGGCCTGCGCGTGAACGGCAAAGTCGGTGATGCGCAGGCCTGGTTCATCCCGGCCAGGGCATTCTTCGACCACCTGCGAGACCTCGCCGCCGAAGGCATCACGGTGTATTCGACGGCCGAGCAACTCACCGCGCGGCCGCTGTCTTCCGGCACTGCGTCGAAGCTTGTCGTTGGAGGGCAGCAGGCCGCCTGAGCGCGGCCGCGGCTAGCGGGAGACCAGGCAGGTCGCGATGTCCTCGAAAGCGCCATAGGCAGGATTGCTGGCGCGCTGCTTGCCGCACAGGTCGGCGCCGGCGTCCCCTTCCCTGCGCCGCGCCGGCGCA
>DNCF01000429.1 GCA_003484545.1 Massilia sp.
ATGCCGGTACGCGCGCGCACCCAGCCCTTCTCGGAGATGATGACGGTCACCGGCTCGTCGACCACCTTCTGCAGGTTGTAGTCGAAGCCGCCGACCAGCGCCTGGTAGGCGCCGGTGTCGGCGTCGATCGCGACAAAGGCCGCCGCCACCTGCGGCACCTGGCTGATGCCCCAGCCGTCCTTCGGCAATTTGCTGATGCGGACAATGACGCCCGGCGCGATCCGCACCGAATCCTTGGCCTTGCCGGAGAGGCCGGCGGCGGCGAACTTCAGGCCGGCGCCCTCGATGTCGATCACGTCGCCGGCGATGGTCTCGACCTTGACGCGCTTGGGCGAGGCTTCGAGCACGACCGCCGGTTCCAGGCCGTCGCTGGACGGGCGCTTCTGCAGGGCCTCGACGATGGCTTCCTCGCGTTCGTCGTCAATCGAAGGCAGTTCGATCCGCGCTTCCGGGCCGCGGTAGCCGTGGCGCGCGTCGTAGGCCAGCACGTTGCGCCGCACCGATTCGTAGGCCGCCTTCTGGTCCGCCTCGCGGATGGTGGTGATCACGCGGATGCCGCGCGTGTAGGCTTCTTCCTTGAACTGGGCGTAGACCGCCTGGCGCGCCAGTTCCGCCACGTACTCGGCGTGGGCGCCGAATTCCTGGGGACGCGAATGCACGCGCATCGGTTCGGCCACGGCCTTGGCGTACTGCGCCTCGTCGATCTGGCCGAGTTCGCGCAGGCGGCGCAGCACCTGCTCCTGGCGCAGCTTGGCGCGCTTCGGGTTGACGGCCGGGTTGTTGCGCGCCGGGTTCTGGGGCAGGCCGGCCAGCATCGCGGTTTCGGCGACGGACAGCTGGTCGAGGTCCTTGCCGAAGTAGGCGCGCGCCGCGCTGGCGAAACCGTAGGAACGCTGGCCCAGGTAGATCTGGTTCATGTAGAGCTCGAGGATCTGGTCCTTGGTCAGGGCGTCCTCGATCTTCCAGGCGAGGGCGATCTCGTTGATCTTCCGCGACAGCTTCTTCTCTTTCGAGAGGAAGAAGTTGCGCGCCACCTGCATCGTGATGGTCGAGGCGCCGCCGGAGCCGAAGCCGCTGCGCAGGTTGGAGCCGACCGCGCGCATGGCGCCCATCCAGTCGATGCCGTTGTGTTCATAGAAGCGCGCGTCCTCGATCGCCAGCACCGCGTGCTTCATCATCGGCGGAATCTTCGCGATCGGGACGAAATCGCGGTGCTCCTCGCCGAACTCGCCGATCAATACGTTATCGGCGGTGTAGACGCGCAGCGGGATCTTCGGCTTGTAATCGAGGACGGTATCGATCGGCGGCACCTTCGGCAGGATCGCGGCGAACACGTAGATCGCGACGCCGGCGATGAACAGCACGATGGCGGCGAGGATGAAGAAGATGAAGCCGCGCTCGCGGCGTAGTGGCCTGAAGGCGGGGGCCGGGCGGGTGGACTTGGTCAAGACGTTCTCTCGTGCTGTGGGACCGCAAGGGTCAGCGGCCCGGATCGGCTCATTATAATGCGCTTTTCTTCCATTCCAGCATGTGCGATAGTCACGCCTTCAGGCCCACTTAAGATGGGCTGACCTCCAAGATACACAAGGAAACCGATGCCCTACGATCCTGCTCCGCCCGCCGTCAAGCCGTACATTCCGGCGTCGGCGAACCTGCCCGAGATGACCATCCGCGCCCTCGTCATGGGCGTCGTGCTGGGTATGGTCTTCGGCGCTTCCTCGCTGTACCTGGTATTGAAAGTCGGCCTGACGGTCAGCGCCTCGATCCCGGTGGCGGTGATCGCGATCACCCTGTTCGGCATGTTCCGCAAGATGGGCGGGCGCGAATCGTCCATCCTCGAGAACAGCATCACCCAGACCGCCGGTTCGGCCGGCGAATCGCTGGCCTTCGGCCTGGGCGCGACCATGCCGGCCATCATGATCCTCGGCTTCGACCTCGAGATCTCGCGCGTCATGCTGGTCGGGATCCTGGGCGGCCTGCTCGGCATCCTGATGATGATCCCGATGCGCCGCACCATGATCGTCGACGCCCACCGCGAACTGAAGTACCCGGAAGGCACGGCCTGTGCCGAGGTGCTGAAGGCCGCCGCCACCGATACCTCGCGCGCCGCCGCGGGCGAACAGCGCGAAGCCGGTTCGGACGCCGAAAGGGACGCGAAGCGCCGCGCCGCCATCATCTTCGGCGGCTTCGGCCTGGGCCTGCTGTACAAGGTGGCCAACGTCTCGTTCCGGGGCTGGAAGGACGTCGCCAACTTCGAGTTCGGCGCGCCGCTGAAGGCCGGTTCGGCCGGCGCGGAAGTCTCGCCCGAACTGGTCGGCGTTGGCTACATCATCGGCCCGCGGATCGCTTTCACGATGGCGGCGGGCGGCGTGCTGTCCTACCTGCTGCTGATCCCGATGATCAAGTTCTTCGGCGAGCTGCTGACGGTGCCGCTGGCGCCGGCGACCACATTGATCCGCGATATGTCGCCGGACGACATCCGCGACGCCTACGTGCTCTACATCGGCGCGGGCGCGGTGGCGGCCGGCGGCCTGATCTCGCTGGTGCGTTCGCTGCCGGCGATCTGGGGCGGCCTGAAGGGCGGCCTGGCGGGCATGGGCAAAGCCCAGGCGCAGGGCAAACTCGGCGCCGGCAAGGCCGCGCCCCGCACCGACCAGGACATCCCGATCAAGTGGGTGGCGATCGGCTGCCTGGCGATCATCGCCATCATCACCTTCGCCACTCCGCTGCACATGAACGTGCTGGGCGCGCTCCTGATCCTGGTGTTCGGCTTCCTGTTTGCCACCGTCTCCTCGCGCCTGACCGGCGAGATCGGCTCGTCCTCGAATCCGATCTCGGGCATGGCGGTGGCGACCCTGCTGTTCACCTGCCTGATCTTCCTGGTGATGGGCTGGACCGGCGGGCGCTACTACGTCACCGCGCTGTCGGTCGGCGCCATCGTCTGCATCGCTGCCAGCAACGCCGGCACCACCTCCCAGGACTTGAAGACCGGCTTCCTGGTCGGCTCGACGCCGCGCCTGCAGCAGTACGCGATCCTGTGCGGCGCCTTTGCCTCGGCGCTGATCCTGGGCCCGATCCTGCTGAAGCTGAACGAGGCCGGCACCGTCTACGTGCCGGCGGCCCAGGTGGCGCCGGCGATCACGGTCGACGCGTCGAAGCTGACCGAGACCGAGCGCCTGCAAGGTCCGCAGGCCGAAAGCGACGACAAAACCTATAAGGTCTGGCGCAAGACGGATACGGTCGGCGGCCCGGCCGGCAAGTACCTGGTGGCCGAGGACGGCAAGCTGGCCTACCTGGTCGACCCGGGCATCAACGGCCACTACCACCAGCGCCCGGACGGCAGCGAAGTGAAGAAATACGACGCGCCCAAGGCCGTGCTGATGTCCTACATCATCAAGGGCATCCTCGACCAGCAGCTGCCCTGGACCCTGGTGCTGTTCGGCGTGATGATCGCCGTGGTGCTGGAAATGGCCGGCATCCAGGCGCTGGCGTTCTCCGTGGGTGTTTACCTGCCGCTGGTGTCGACGCTGCCGATCGCGGTCGGCGGCGCGGTGCGCTGGTTCGCCGACCGCCGCAACAACAAGCTGCCGCAGTACGACAAGTTGAACGAGGAAGAGCGCCAGGCCGCGGGCGACCGCAGCTCGGGCACCCTGCTGGCCTCGGGCTACATCGCCGGCGGCGCGCTGGCGGGCATCGTGATTGCGATCACGGCGGGCGTGATGACCAACTTCGACAACATGATGGCGAAGTGGGCCGAGTCCTCGAACCCCTTCGTGTCGGGTCCGCACGCGGACCTGCTGTCGCTGATTCCGTATGCGGCGATCGTGCTGCTGCTGTACTGGGTGGCGCGGGAAAAGCCGCAGAAGTAAAGTGAAACGGGCGCTTCGGCGCCCGTTTTCATTTGGTGGTGTGCGAAGCGCCGCGTGGTCATCGATGGTGAGACCGCGTGGGTTCAAGAACCCACCCTACAACGGCGTGCCCCGGCCATTGCCGGTTTTCGTAGGGTGGGTTCTCGAACCCACCGTCTCATCGCGTGAATACCCGCGGCGCCTCAGACAAACGCCAGGTCATGCTGGCGAATCACATCGTCCAGCCACTCGTCCGACTGGCTGAAGCGATACCCCAGCCCCTCCGCGCGCGCCGTATCGAGCACCATCGGCTGCGCGAAGTCGAAGGGCGAGAGCTGCCCCGGCGTCGAGGCGCCATCCACCTGGCGAAAGCGCGCCGGCGCATCGAGCGCCCGCGCCACGCGGCCGTACAGGTCGTGCGCCGACAGCGGTCCGCCGGATGCGGCATTTATCGGCCCGGTGAAGTCCTGGCTGCCCGCCCAGTCGAGGAAGGCGGCGGCCTGCTGGGTGCCGAGGAAGGAGACCTTGGCCGCCGCGTTCGCATACGGCAGCGGTGCGCCGCGGCGCAGCAGGTCGACGTACCAGGCCAGGCGGCCGGTGAATTCTTCCGGGCCGCCCAGCACGTGGGCCAGGCGCGCGGTGACCAGCGGCAGCGAGCCGTCGCGGTACAGGTAGGCTTCGGCCTGGATCTTGCCGGCGACGTAACTCTGCACCGCCAGCGTCGGGTCGTGCCACGGGTAGCCCGTGTCGATCGGCTGGGCCAGCACGGCCAGGTCGTCCTCCGCCAGCGCGCCGGAATGCCGCACGCCGCGGTAGACGTCGATGGTCGAGGTCATCACGTAGCGCCCGACCTTGCCGGCGAAGGTGCGCACGGCGATGGCCGCGTCGAGCGGGCTGTAGCACATCTGGTCGAACACCAGGTCGTAGCGCTTGCCGGCGAAAGCGCCGCGCATCGCGGCTTCGCTACGGCGGTCGACGCGGATGCGTTCGATGCGCTCACCGAAGGGGTCCGGCGCATAGCCGCGGGTGGCGATCGTCACGCGGTGGCCCGCCCGCACCAGGCGCTGCACCAGCAGCTTGCCGAAGTAACGCGTTCCGCCGATCACCAAAGTATTCTTGTGCATGGCTTCTCCTTGACGATTCGCGTATATTTTCTGCTCGACAGTAAAAACCGGCAAACGAGAAAAAACGCTTCCTATGAATAAGAATAACTTACGCATGGCGGCTCCATGAAACCGCTGCGCAGCCTTTCCGGCCTGATCGATTTCGAGTGCGCCGCGCGCTGGGGCAGCTTCAAGCTGGCCGCGCGCGAGCTGCACAAGACGCCGGCCGCGGTCAGCCTGCAGGTCAAGCAGCTCGAGGAAACGGTCGGCTTCGCGCTGTTCGTGCGCCATCCGCGCCACATCTCGCTCACCGAAAAGGGGGAGGAGCTGGCGATCGCCGTCGGCCGCATGCTGGCCGACCTGCGCGCCAAGGTCGGGGCGCTGCAGCGCGGCGACGAGGAGTCGGTGCTGCGCATCTCGACCACCCATTCCTTCGCCATCAAGTGGCTGGTGCCGCGCATGCACCGTTTCACCAAGCTGTATCCGGAACTCGACATCCGCATCGATTCGAACGACGCGCCGGTCGACCTCGAAGCCGACACCACCGACGTCGCGATCCGCTATGGCCAGGTGCGCGACGGCGATCCGGCGATGCTGTTTCGCGAGCGGCTGGTGCCGGTCTACAGCCCGGAGCTGCTGGCGCCCGGCCAGGCCGACCTGGGCCTGGCCGACCTGGCGCAGCAGCCGCTGCTGTGCGAAAAATCGCCCGAGTCCTGGCTGCAGCTGCTGAACGAGAACCGCGCGCTGAAGGGCAAGTACGATTTCTCGCGCGGCTACAGCCACTGGGGCGTGCTGGTGCAGGCGGCGGTGGCGGGGCAGGGCGTGGCGCTGGTGCCCTACGGGATCGCCTGCCAGGACATCGCCTCGGGCGCGCTGCGCCAGATTCCCTGCCGCAGCGCGCGCTTCGACATGGGCTACCGCTTCCTGGCCAATCCGCACAAGGAAAACATGAGCAAGGTCCAGCGCTTCCGGGCCTGGATGGAGGAGGAGATGGAATCGATGCGGCGCGCGCTGGACGGGAACCCGACCGCGGACGCATAAAAAAACGGCAGCCGAAGCTGCCGTTTTTCGTTGAAGCGAAGGACGTATTACTTCACGCCGTGCATCAGCTTCTGGATCAGCGGTGCGATCAGGAACAGCAGCACGCCGCCGCCCACCAGCGACCAGAAGCCGAAGGTGTAGCCGCCCAGGGCCGAGGCGATCGACATGCCCGATTCGCCCGAGACGTGCGAAGCGAAGATGCCCGACAGGTTGTTGCCGATGCCGGTCGACAGGAACCAGCCGCCCATGCCCAGGCCGACCAGGCGCACCGGCGCCAGCTTGGTGACCATCGACAGGCCGATCGGCGACAGGCACAGCTCGCCCACCGACTGGATGAAGTAGACCGTGAACAGGGTCCAGAACGGGATCTTGCCGGCGTCGTCGACCAGGGTCGACAGCGCGTACATCAGGAGGCCGAAAGCGAGGCCGTTGAAGATCAGGCCCAGGCCGAACTTGCGCGGGATCGACGGGTTGGCGTTGCGGCGGCCCAGCATCACCCAGATCGCGGCGATGATCGGCGCGAAGACGATGATGGCGACCGAGTTCACGCTCTGGAACCAGGCGACCGGGAAGGTCCAGTCGCCGAACTGGCGGTCGACGATCTGGTCGGCCAGGAAGGTGAACGAGGAACCGGCCTGTTCGAAGAACATCCAGAACAGGATGTTGAAGGCGAAGATGATCATCATCGCGATGGTCTTGTCGCGTGCGACCTTGCCGTTGCGGATGCCTTCGACCATCAGCATCAGCGCCAGGGCGATGAACAGGACGGTCAGGATCACCTGCAGGGTGTTGGCGCCGAGCTTGAGCAGGAAGTACACGCCCGGGATGACGATCACGCTGCCGATGATGACGGCGAGCGGACGGCCCATGCCTTGCGCCTGCGGCTCGGGTGCGCCGATGCCGGCCAGGGTCTTGCGGCCGATGTAGAACCACACCAGGCTGATCAGCATGCCGATGCCGGAGGCGAAGAACACGACCTTGTAGGCAGGGGTGGTGCCGTCGCCCAGGTGCTGGGCCATGATCTGGGTCAGGATCGGGGCGATGAAGGCGCCCGCGTTGATGCCCATGTAGAAGATGGTGAAGCCCGAATCGCGGCGGGTGTCGTTCAGCGCATACAGCTTGCCGACCATGGTCGAGATGTTCGGCTTGAACATGCCGTTGCCGACGATGATGGTGGCGAGACCGAGCTTGAACACGTCCTGGTCGGGAATCGTGATCATGAACAGGCCGGCTGCCATGAACACGGCGCCGATCAGGATCGAGCGCTGGTAGCCGATGACGCGGTCGGCGATCAGGCCGCCGAAGACGGCGCCGGCATACACCAGCGCGAGGTAGGAACCGTAGGTGAGATTGGCGTCGGCCTGGCCGACGGCGTCGCCGCCGTAGAACTGGGCGACGATGTAGAGCACGAGGGCCCAACGAATGCCGTAGAAGGCGAAACGTTCCCAGAATTCGGTCATGAACAGCATCCACAGCGGCGCTGGGTGGCCCATGATCTGTTTGTACTCTGGAATGACGACCTTGTCGGCGGGTGTAGCAGCTGCACCGCTCATGCGGTTCCTCCCGAAATAGTTTTAAGAATTACTGTTTTTGTTTGAAAGCCGGCTTGCCCGGCATTCAATCCGCACGCATTTTAGAGGAAATTGCTGACCTCAAGAAAAATATTTGCCATTGTGGTAAACACGCGCGCGATTGGTGCGGCGCCGCACAATACCTGCGCGGATTGGACACGCATGTCCCCGCCAGTTGTCGTATATTGGTGAAACAGCCATTTTCGTTTCCGGGCAACTCGAGAAGCCCGCAGCGCATCGGCACGCGCACGCGCTGCGAGGGCGATAGATACCTTCGCAGCGGTTTCTCGAGCTGTCCTAACAAGAACGTCAGAAAAGGAAGACCTGCATGAATTACGACGTCGTCGACACCCTGATTTCCCCGGAAGGCCGGCTGGAAGTCCTGTCCAAGGCCGAAGTGGCCAAGCTCCTCGATACCAGCCAGGGTGGCCTGTATTCCGTGTTCCGCAAATGTTCGCTCGCAGTCCTGAACTCGGGCAGTTCGATCGACGATGGCAAGGAGCTGCTGGAACGCTACAGCAGCTTCGACATCAGCATCATCCAGCGCGAGCGCGGCATCAAGCTCGATATCCGCGGCGCGCCGGCGATGGCCTTCGTCGACGGCAAGATGATCAAGGGCATACACGAGCACCTGTTCTCGGTGCTGCGCGATATCGTCTTCGTGAATTTCGAAGTCACCGACAATCCGCGTTTCAACCTGTCGCGCCCGGAAGGCATCACCGACGCGGTATTCCACATCCTGCGCAACGCGAATTTGCTGCAGCCGCAGCGCAACCCGAACCTGGTGGTGTGCTGGGGCGGCCATTCGATCAACCGCGTCGAATACAATTATTCGAAGGAGGTCGGCTATGCGCTCGGCCTGCGCGAACTCGACATCTGCACCGGCTGCGGCCCGGGCGCGATGAAAGGCCCGATGAAGGGCGCCACCATCGGCCACGCCAAGCAGCGCCTGCAGGGCGGGCGCTATATCGGCATTTCGGAACCCGGCATCATCGCCGCCGAATCGCCGAATCCGATCGTGAACGACCTGATCATCATGCCGGACATCGAAAAGCGCCTGGAAGCGTTCGTGCGCGTCGGCCACGGCATCTGCGTGTTCCCGGGCGGCGCCGGTACGGCGGAAGAGATTCTCTACATCCTCGGCATCCTGCTTCACCCCGATAACGCCGAGATGCCTTTCCCGCTGATCTTCACCGGACCGGCGACGGCGCGCGAATACTTCGAGCAGATCGACAGCTTCATCGCGCAAACCCTGGGCGACAAGGCCCGCGAGCGCTACAAGATCATCATCGACGATCCGGACGCGGTCGCGCGCGAAATGCATGCCGGGATCAAGCAGGTGCGCGAATTCCGCAAGGCGCACAGCGACGCCTACTATTTCAACTGGCTCTTGAAAATCGACCAGGAATTCCAGCGCCCGTTCAAGCCGACCCACGAAAACATGCGCAACCTGTCGCTGCACAAGAACCAGGAAACGCATTTATTGGCCGCGAACCTGCGCCGCGCCTTCTCGGGCGTGGTGGCCGGCAACGTCAAGGAAGAGGGTATCCGCGCGATCGAGGAATTCGGCAAGTACGAGATCCACGGCGAAAGCGCGATCATGGAGCCGATGGACGCGCTCTTGGCCTCGTTCGTCGAGCAGAGCCGGATGAAGTTGCCGGGCAAGGCGTACGTGCCTTGCTACACGATCGTGAAGTAAAGCCGTGTTGCTTTTCGTAGGGTGGGTT
>DNCF01000013.1 GCA_003484545.1 Massilia sp.
CGCCTGGTCGGCGGCAGGTGCGTTCTGCGGCATGTTGGCCGGGGCGGCCGGGGTGGCGTTCGGCGTACCCTGCTGGGCATGGGCGGCGGCGGCCGCGAGCAACAGGGCGAGGAAGGAAGTACGACGCATCATGGAGGCTCTTTCAATGACAGGATTTCAATCGATAATCCTATGATAGCAAAGGCCTCCGTGCGTTGGACAGCCGCGTTACGCGGTGTTACGCGGCCTCGGGCAGCGCCGCCGTCTCCGCTGCGGCAGGGGTTTCCGCGACGCCATCCGCCTGGGCCGCTTCGGCCATGCGGCGCAGGATGTGGCCGGCGGCGATCATGCCGAAGCTGGCCGTCACCACCATGCTCGAACCGAAACCGGCGCAGTTCAGGCCGGTGACGCTGGAACCGATCTCGCATGCCTCCTCTTCTTCCGGGTAGCGCAGCGGCTCCATCGAGAACACGGCGTCGATGTGGTACTTCTGCTTTTCGCCGCGCGAGAAACCGTACTGCGCGCGCAGCAGCTTGCGCACCTTCTTCAGGAGCGGCTCCTGCTCGGTGCGCGCCAGGTCGCGCACTTCGATCTTCGTCGGGTCGAGCTGACCGCCGGCGCCGCCGATGGTGACCAGTGGCAGCTTGTGGTCGCGGCAGTACGCGATCAGGGCGGCCTTGGCCTTGACGCTGTCGATGGCGTCCACCACGTAATCGAAACCCTTGCCGGCGATCATCTGCTCGATGTTGCCCGGCTCGATGAAGTCCTCGACCAGGGTGACCAGGCAGAAGGGATTGATCTGCGCGATGCGTTCGCGCAGCGCCTCGATCTTCGGCATGCCGACGGTCGAGCTCAAGGCCTGGATCTGGCGGTTGATGTTCGACTCGGCCACGTTGTCGAGGTCGATCAGGGTGAGGTGGCCGACCGCGCTGCGCGCCAGCGCCTCGACCACCCAGGAGCCGACGCCGCCGACGCCGATCACGCAAACGTGCGCCGCACGGAAGCGTTCCAGCGCACGCTCGCCATACAGGCGGGCAATGCCGCCGAAACGGCGTGCGAAATCGATGTCGTCGTCCAAAGTTCCTGCCGGGATGGGGTGGTTGATCGTATTCATAGCCCATCATTTTACCGGACCGGGCATTCACGACTTGCTCTAAAATGCAAGTCAGTCAATCAAAAAATATTTTCCTTGTCGCAAAAACGCAAATGAATGATTTCCTCCCGGAAGCCGCTCCCGGTTTCGACCAGCCGATCGCCGTCCTCAAGCATTGCCACGGACGCATCCGCAAGCAGCTCGGCACGCTCGAGCGCCTGCTCTCGCACCTGCCCGAGCACGGCGCCGACGAGCAGGCGCGCCAGGCCGCCGGCGCGGTGCTGAAGTACTTCGAAAAGGCGGCCCACCTGCACCACGAGGACGAGGAGCAGGACCTGATCCCGATGCTGCGCGCGGTGGCCCAGGGCGAGGACGCCGCCACCCTGCAGGCGCTCGCCCCGGTGATCCTGCAGGACCACAAGGACATGGACGCCCTCTGGCAAGACCTGCACGAGCAGCTCGCCGCGGTCGCCGACGGCAGCGCCAGCACGCTGTCGAGCACCAACGTGCAGCGCTTCTGCCAGCGCTACCTGTCGCACATGGAACGCGAGGAAAGCACCCTGGCGCCGATGGCGCTGCGCCTGTTCTCGGCCGAGCAGATGGCGCGCCTGGGCCAGGCAATGCAGCAACGCCGCGGGATCGACGCGCCGGCGCCTTCGGTCGGCGAAGCGGTGGCCAGCCTGCGCAAGGATTACGGCCAAGCAAGCCTGAACGAGGACGACGTGCTGGACGATCCGATCCAGCAGTTCACGCGCTGGTTCGAGCAGGCCCTGAAGGCCGAGGTCAACGAGCCGAATGCCATGAGCGTGGCGACGGTCGACGCCGACGGCCGGCCGAGTTCGCGCATCGTGCTGGTCAAGCAGTTCGACGAACGCGGCTTCACCTGGTACACCAACTACGACAGCCGCAAGGCGCAGGAACTGCGCGTCAACCCGCATGGCGCCCTGCTATTCTTCTGGAGCGAACTCGAGCGGCAGGTGCGCATCGAGGGCCGGGTCGAAACCACCTCGCCCGAGGAAAGCGACAAGTATTTCCACAGCAGGCCGTTGAAGAGCCGCCTGTCGGCGATCGCCTCCCGGCAGAGCGCGCCGATCGCAAGCCGCGCGGCCCTGGAACAGAACTACGACGCGGTGGCCGCGCAAGCCGGCGACGCGCCGCCGCGTCCCGCCAACTGGGGCGGGTTCCGGCTGGTGCCCGAGCGCATCGAGTTCTGGCAGGGACGCCGCTCGCGTTTCCATGACCGCATCGTCTACGAGCGGCAGGACGACGGCAGCTGGACGCGGCAACGTTTGCAACCTTAGTTACAACGGTCTCGACAAGCCGCCGACAGCGGCAGCAGTTTTCGAGTAATTCGTATGGCCGGCGCGGCACTGGCCGGCATCTTCTCAGAGCCGGAGGAATACGTGTTCAACGAAATGAAGCTGACTGCCTGGAGCGCGGGCATGCGCAGCAAGCTGTCCCTGCCCTTGCGGGTGGAACTCTGGAACGGAGAGCATATCGACCTGTCCTCCGAAACGCCGCGCGTGACGATCCGTATCCCGCAGGCATCCTCGCTGCGCTACCTGCTCTCGCCCTCGCTGTACAACCTGGGACGCGCCTACGTCGAGGGCGCGATCGACGTCAAGGGCCGCGCCGCCGACATGATCCGCATCGGCAGCGAACTGGCCGCCTCGACCGGCAAGCACGAACGCCACTTCACCCATCCGCTGCGCCTGCTGTCGCCGCACACGCGCAAGAAGGACGCCGAGGCGATCCGCTACCACTACGACGTCTCCAACGATTTCTACCAGGCCTGGCTCGACGAGAACATGGTCTATTCCTGCGCCTATTTCGAGACCGGCGAGGAAGACCTTGCCACGGCCCAGGTGCGCAAGATCGACCACATCCTCACCAAGATCGGCGTGCGTCCCGGCCACACCCTGCTCGACATCGGCTGCGGCTGGGGCGCGCTGGCGATCCGCGCGGCGCGGCAGTTCGGCGCGCGCGTGGTCGGGGTCACGCTGTCGGAAAACCAGGCGCTGCTGGCGCGCGAACGCGTGGCGGCGGCCGGGCTGGAGGGACGCGTCGAGATCCGCCTGCAGGACTACCGCGACGTCGGCGGCCAGTTCGACCGCATCACCAGCGTCGGCATGTTCGAACACGTCGGCGTGAAGCACCTGCCCGAGTACTTCGAACGCATCAACGCCCTGCTCGCCCCCGGCGGCGTGGTCATGAACCACGGCATCACCAGCACCGACGTCGAAGGACGCTCTTCGCCCTATGGCGGCGGCGAATTCATCGACCAGTACGTGTTCCCGCACGGCGAGCTGGCGCACCTGTCGGAAGTCATCAAGACCATGCAGCAAGGTGGGCTGGAAGTGCGCGACGTCGAGAACCTGCGGCGCCACTACGCCAAGACCTGCGCGACCTGGACCGAGAATTTCGAGAACCGGGCCGACGACATCGCCAGGCTCACGGACGCGAAGCGCTTCCGCATCTGGCACGTCTACCTCGCCGGCTGCGCCTACGCCTTTGCCCACGACTGGATCAGCCTGTACCAGATCGTCTGCGGCAAGGCCGGCGAAGACCCGGCGCAGATCCCGTGGTCGAGGAAGTACATGTATCCGTAGGGTGGGCACTTGTTCA
>DNCF01000059.1 GCA_003484545.1 Massilia sp.
CTGGCCGGCGCCGCCTGCGCGCCGAGCGCCAGGTCCTTGTTCAGGTATTCGATCCTGGCCTGCTGGCGCAGGCGCGCGACCTCGGCGGCGGCCAATTCCTTGCTCTTGCTGCTCATCAGGTACTTTTCGATCTGGGGCCCCGCCACCTCCAGCGACACGGGCGCCTCGCGCACTTCGGCGATCGCCAGCAGCATGGCCCGCTCGCCCTCGCGCACGCTGAACAGCTGCCCCTTCGGCATCCCCAGCAGCTTCTTCGACAGCTCGGGGTTGAGTTCCGAAGTGCTGCGCGTGACCTGGGCCCGCCCGTACTTGACCTGGTGGGCGTCCAGCCACACCGCCACCTCCTCCAGCGAGCGGGCCGCGTCGGCGGCCGCGCGCGCCTCCGGCGTCAGGTCCTTGGCGGCCAGGACCAGCTGGTCCATCCGGAACTGCTTGCGGTTGGCGAAGAACTCGGGATGCTTGTTGAAATACTCCTCGACCTCGGCCGGCGTGGGACGCGCCAGGTTCGCCAGGCGCCTCTGCATGTAGGCCTGGGCGACGATCAGCGAACGCGCCCGCTCGATCGCCTGCAATACCTTGGGGTCGCGGTCGAGTTTTTCCTGCACCGCCGCATGCTCGAGCAGCTGGCGGTCGATCAGTGCCTGCAGCAGCTGCTTGCTCGCCTCCTGCTGGCGCGAGGCCGGCACGCCGGCGCGCTGGATTTCCTCGTTCAGCTGCAGCACGGTGATTTCCTCGCCGTTGACGCTGGCAAGCGCCTGGCCCGGTTTCGATTCCTTTTCCCGGTCGCCGCATCCGGCCAGTACCGCCGCCAGCAGGATGGCGGCCGAAAGCGATGCCTTGCGGGCCTGATGAAGGTTCTTCAAGATGACTCCTCGTGAATTATGCGTGGCTGCCGCTGCATTACTGCCGATGCCTGTGCCGGCCCCGGTGCCGGTTCAGGCCGGTGTCTCCATGGCCTGCGTTTCGAGAAATGCCGCGTAGGTGCGCCGCAAGCCTTCGCGCAGGGGGGTGCTGGCGCGCCAGCCCAGCGCATGCAGCTTCGATACGTCGAGCAGCTTGCGCGGCGTGCCGTCCGGGCGGCTGCTGTCGAAGACGATGCGCCCGCCATAGCCGACCACCTCGCCCACCAGCCGGGCCAGTTCGGCGATGCTGACGTCGACGCCGGCCCCGACGTTGATATGCGAATGCATCGGGTCCGTGATGTCGGCATACACCTCGGGCGCCAGTTCCATCACGTGCACGCTGGCGGCGGCCATGTCGTCGACGTAGAGGAATTCGCGCATCGGCTTGCCGCTGCCCCAGATCACCACCTCCGGCACGCCTTGCGTCTTCGCTTCGTGGAAGCGCCGGATCATGGCCGGGATCACATGGCTGTTTTCGGGGTGGTAGTTGTCGCCCGGCCCATACAGGTTGGTCGGCATGACGCTGCGGTAATCCGTGCCGTACTGGCGGTTGTAGCTTTCGCACAGCTTGATGCCGGCGATCTTCGCGATCGCATACGGCTCGTTGGTCGGCTCCAGCGCGCCGGACATCAGGTAGTCCTCACGGATCGGCTGCTGCGCCAGGCGCGGGTAGATACAGGACGAACCGAGGAACAAGAGCTTCTTCACGCCGGCCCGCCAGGCTTCGTGGACGACATTGGTTTCCACCAACAGATTGTCGTAGATGAATTCCGCCGGGTAGGTGTTGTTCGCATGGATGCCGCCGACCTTCGCCGCCGCCAGGTAGACCTGGTCGATGCGTTCGGCGCGGAAGAAGGCGCGCACCTGCGCCTGGTCCGTCAGTTCCAGTTCGTCGTGGGTGCGGGTGACGATGTTCGCGTAGCCGCGGGCGCGCAGCGCACGGACGATGGCCGAGCCGACCAGGCCGCGGTGGCCGGCGACGTAGATGCGAGGTTCCGGATTGTTCAAGCTTCCCTCCCATGAGGCTGCGCCCGCGTGGTCGATGCGGCGGCGCCATGTCCACCACCGCGAAGCGCGTGCGGTCGGGCAGAACGCCGTTGCAAGCGTACCTGTCGCACGCAGCACATTCCTTGACGAGAATCGAAGCACGCACAGGCCAAAAAGCGAACCTGAAACCTCTTCCGTGGTCTCGCACCCGGATGCACCTCTCCGTCTTGTCGATGCTCCAGTTCTTGCTGATCACGTCCGCCTCTTTCCCCAGGCGTCCGCCGTTGCGCGAAGGCAGGCCCCCAGCCTCACGCAACCCGCGCCAGCTGGCAAGCGCCCTCGCCCGTCCATGGCGGCCGTTTAAGCCTGGCTTCAGCGATTCGTCTCAGAACGCGTTCTCACGCGTCAAAACGACCTTCACTGTCTTTAAAATGATCCACAGGTCCAGCCAGAGGGACCAGTTGCGCAGGTAGTCGAGGTCGTAGGCGATGCGCGCCTCCATCTTGTCCAGCGTGGCCGTCTCGCCGCGCAGTCCGTTGACCTGGGCCCAGCCGGTGATGCCCGGCTTGACCTTGTGGCGCAACATGTAGCCCTTGATCAGTTTCCGGTACTGCTCGTTGTGCGCGACCGCATGCGGCCGCGGCCCGACGATGCTCATGCGACCTTGCAGCACGTTGACGAACTGCGGCAGTTCGTCGAGCGAGGTGCGGCGCAGGAAGCCGCCAATCGGCGTCACGCGGCCGTCGTTGCGACGCGCCTGGACGATGTCGCCGCCATCGTCGAGCACCCGCATCGAGCGGAACTTGTAGACCCAGATTTCCTCGCCATACAGGCCGTAGCGGCGCTGCTTGAAGATGACCGGACCGGGCGAGGTCCACTTCACGGCCAGCCCGATGGCCAGCATCAGCGGGGCCAGCGCCAGCAGGATTGCGCTGGCGAGCGCGATGTCGCTGGCGCGCTTGATCATGCCGTTCAGTCCCATGAAGGGTGTCTCGCGGATCGCGATCACCGGCATGCCGCCGACGTTGTCGAAGCGCGCCTGCATCAGGTCGAAGACGTAGACGTCGGGCAGGAAATAGATCGACGCTGTGGTGTCCTGCAGCTCGTCGATCAGGCGCCGGATGCGCGGCTGCGCCGACAGCGGCTGGCTGATGAAGATGAGCTTGATGTTGTGGGCGCGTACGTAATGGCTCAGCTCCGACATCTTGCCCAGCATCGGGTGGCGCAGGCCGGGCGGATGACGCTCGCCCGCGCGGTCGTCGAAGAAGCCGTGCACCTGCATGAAGAGGTTCGGGTGGCGGTCGCAGATGGCGGCGAACTTCAGGCCGACGTCGTTGGCGCCGATCACCACCACCGAGCGCACCTCGCGGCTGCGATCGGGCCTCCCGGCCGCCAGCCGTACCGCGATGTGGCTGGCCAGCAGGGTCGCCGGCGCGGCGATGGCCCAGGCCAGCAGCACGCGCTGGTCGTAATAGTATTTCAGGCCGCTGGCCGAGCCGAGGAAGTACAGCACACCGATGGTCAGGCACCAGCCGAAGACGATGTCGCGCGCATAGGCCAGCATGCGTCCGCTGCGCCAGGTGCGGTAGGGATCGATGTGCTGGTAGATGGCCGACGAGATGAAGAAGGCCAGGATCATCAGCACCAGCGCGTAGCCGGAGAATGGTTGCTGGAAAGCCAGCGACGACACGTACAGGGACCCCATGATGATCAGCGGATCAAGCACGCGCTGGAAAAACGAGATGATCGGGATGTCGTTGACCGTCATCGCTGGGTCTTCAGAACTGTCCGCTGGCGTCGATGGCGAAGATGTTGGACTCGAACTTGCCGATCCCGAGCGCGGGCGAGCCGCTGCGGGCCTGGTAGATGTAGGCTGCCGACAATGTGATTTTCTTCCGCACCGCCCAGGTCGCCTTGACGCTGGCGCTGCGCAGCGCATCGTCCAGCGTGCCGCCCGGCGTGCCCGGCGGGCTGGCGCCGGCGCGCGGCTCGTAGTCGCGGTTCTCGTAGCTCGCGTCCGCTTCCACCCTGAGCTTGGCGCTGGCGTCCCAGGTCGCGCCGGCGCTGACGCCCTTG
>DNCF01000061.1:0-3983 GCA_003484545.1 Massilia sp.
CAGCTTCGCGCTCGGCATAGCGGGCCTCGATCGCGGCGCGCTCGGCGGCGACGGCGGCCAGGCGTTCGTCGGCCTGGGCCACCGAGGTGGTCGGCGAGGACGGCGCCGGCGGCGGCGCCCGGCGTTCGCTGGCGCAGGCGGCCAGCAGGCCCAGGACCAGGGTGCAGGCTGCGCTGCGCATGACGGACTGTGCTTTTCTCATCTTGTTCCTTGTTGCCTTGTTTTGCCTTGTGTGCCTCGGTTTGACTGATCGCTCAGGCGATGGCGTCGGCCGCGCCGCGCCGCTCGGCGAGCATGTACTCGCGCGACTGCATCTCAATGATACGCGAGACGGTACGGTGGAATTCGTTCGCCAGCATGCCCTGGGTATAGAGCTCCTCGGGCTCGCTGGCCGCCGACATGATGAGCTTGACCTTGTGGTCGTAGAACACGTCGATCAGCCAGGTGAAACGGCGCGCTTCCGAGGACTGGCCGGCCGACATCACGGGGATGCCGGACAGGATCACGGTGTGGAAGCGCGTGGCCAGCTCCAGGTAGTCGTTCTGCGAGCGCGGGCCGCCGCACAGGGTCGCGAAATCGAACCAGATCACGCCGCCGGCGCGGCGCAGGGCGCGGATTTCGCGGTTCTCGATGTGGACGATCGGGCTCTCGTCGGCGGTATCGGCCACCTTGGCATAGGCTTCGCGCAGCGCGTGATCCGACGCGGCGTTCAGCGGCGTGTAGTAGGCCTGCACCTGCTCGAGCGCGCGCTTGCGGTAGTCGTTGCCGGCGTCGACGTTCATGACGTCGAGCTTTTCCTGCAGCAGCGCGATGGTCGGCAGCATGCGGTCGCGGTGCAGCCCGTCCGGATACAGCGTGGACGGCTCGTAGTTCGAGGTCATCACGAAGGAGACGCCGTTGTCGAACAGGGCTTTCAGCAGGTTATACAGGATCATCGCGTCGGCGATGTCCGAGACGTGGAATTCGTCGAAGCAGATCAGGCGGTATTTTTTCGCGATCCGCTTGGCGACTTCGTCGAGCGGATTGGCGACGCCCTTCAGCTCGTCGAGCTGGCCGTGCACGGCGCGCATGAACTCGTGGAAGTGCAGGCGCGTCTTGCGCACCACCGGCACCACCGAGTAAAAGCTGTCCATCAGGAAGGATTTGCCGCGCCCCACCCCGCCCCACATGTAGACGCCCCGCGGCACCTCGGGGCGGTTGATCAGGCGCCTGAAAGCGGACGACCGCTGGGCCTTGTACTGGACCCAGTCGTCGTACGCCTGCTGCAGCCGCTCGACCGCGCGCGCCTGGGCCGGGTCGGACTTGAAGCCGCGCTCGGTCAGCGCGTGCTGGTAATACTCTTGGACGTTCATACGAAACTTGATTCAAAATGCGCGGCCCAACGGGCGATTCGCTCCTACCGCGGTGGCCGAACATGGATAAACGTAGGGTGGGCACTTGTGCCCACGCGGATTGGTACGCATGCCGTCCACCGCGTGGGCACAAGTGCCCACCCTACAAGGGCATGCCGCGAACGGCATGCCCGATTTGCGACTTCGTCTTAGAAGTTCAGCGAACGCTTGTCGACCGCCAGCGCGGCTTCCTTGACGGCTTCCGACAGCGACGGGTGCGCGTGGCAGATGCGGGCGATGTCTTCCGACGATGCCTTGAACTCCATCGCGACCACGGCTTCCGAGATCAGCTCGGAGGCGACCGGGCCGACGATGTGCACGCCCAGGATTTCGTCGGTCGTGGCGTCGGCCAGGAACTTTACCACGCCCGAGGTGTCGCCCAGCGCGCGCGCACGGCCGTTGGCCATGAACGGGAAGGTGCCGGCTTTGTAGGCGACGCCTTCGGCCTTCAGTTGCTGCTCGGTCTTGCCGACCCAGGCGATTTCCGGCGAGGTGTAGATGACCCAAGGGATGGTGTTGAAGTTGACGTGGCCGTGCTGGCCGGCGATGCGCTCGGCAACCGCAACGCCCTCTTCTTCCGCCTTGTGCGCCAGCATCGGGCCGCGCACGACGTCGCCGACCGCCCACACGCCCGGCAGGCTGGTGCGGCATTCGTCGTCGACGACCACGAAGCCGCGCTCGTCCAGCTGCAGGCCGACGGCTTCGCCGTTCAGGCCATTCGTGTTCGGCACGCGGCCGATCGAGATGATCAGGCGATCGAAGGTCGCGGTCTGCTCGGCGCCGGTCGAATCGGCGTAAGCGACGGTGACGTTGTTCTCGCCCTTGGTGATCGCGCCGATCTTGCAGCCCAGGTTGATCTTCAGGCCCTGCTTGGTGAACAGCTTGTGCGCTTCCTTGGCGATCTGCTCGTCGACCGCGCCCAGGAAGGTCGGCAGGCCTTCCAGCACGGTGACGTCCGCGCCCACGCGGCGCCAGACCGAACCCATTTCCAGGCCGATGACGCCGGCGCCGATCACGCCCAGCTTCGACGGAACCGCGTCGATGGCCAGCGCGCCGGTGTTCGACAGGATGATCTTCTCGTCGAACGGTGCGCCCGGCAGCTCACGTGCGTTCGAGCCGGTGGCGACGACGACGTTCTTGGCCGTCAGGGTCTCGGTGGTCGGACCGGTGACGTTGATGGTGTAGCCGCCTTCCGCCTTGCCGGCGAACGAGCCGCGGCCGTGGAAGAAGGAGACCTTGTTCTTCTTGAACAGGTAGAGGATGCCGTCGTTGTTCGCCTTGACGACCGAATCCTTACGCTTGAGCATCTGCGGCAGGTTCAGTTCCAGGCCCGACACGTTGATGCCGTGCTCGGCGAACGCGTGGCCGGCGTGCTCGAAGTGTTCCGACGACTGCAGCAGGGCTTTCGACGGGATGCAGCCGACGTTGGTGCAGGTGCCGCCAGGGGCCGGCTTGCCTGCTGCATTGCTCCACTCGTCGATGCAAGCGGTCTTGAAGCCCAGCTGGGCCGCGCGGATGGCGGCGATGTAGCCGCCAGGGCCGCCGCCGATGACGACGACGTCGAATTGTTTCTCGTTACTCATGAATAAGCTTCCTTATTTATTCTTCTGGGACAAAAATCCACATTAGCAGGTAGACCAGTGCGCCAAACCCCGAGGTCAGCAGGGTGAACAGCACGAAGACCAGGCGCCAGACCCAGGCCTCGATGCCCAGCACGCCGTTCAGGCCGCCGCAAACGCCGCCGATCCAGCGGTCGGTACGCGAACGGCGCAGCGCGCGCAACTGGGTCTCGACCACGGTGCAGCCGGCCTTGAACTCGCTGGCGCCCTTGTTCAGGTTGACGCGCGGTCCGGCGCCGGCGCCAGTGCTGCCGGGTGCGGCACCCGATAACACCCTGGCCTTGGCCTGTTCGAATTCGGCGTCGCTCAGGGCGCCGGCCTGGTGCAGTTCGTGCAAACGCCGGATTTCATCGGAGATCATGGCAGTCCTCACTAGTCGGTGGACATGCGCGCTCGGCGCGCATGTCCGGGTACTACTTGAATACCTACCTGCTACGTTACTGCGGAATTACAGGTCGAGCAGCAGGCGCGCCGGATCTTCCAGCGCTTCCTTCATGGCGACCAGGCCCAGCACGGCTTCGCGGCCGTCGATGATACGGTGGTCGTACGACATTGCCAGGTAGTTCATCGGGCGGATGACGATCTGGCCGTTTTCCACGACAGCGCGGTCCTTGGTGGCGTGCACGCCCAGGATCGCCGACTGCGGCGGGTTGATGATCGGGGTCGACAGCATCGAGCCGAACACGCCGCCGTTCGAGATCGAGAAGGTACCGCCCGACAGGTCTTCCAGGGTCAGCTTGCCGTCCTTGGCCTTGGCGCCGAATTCGCCGATCTTCTTCTCGATCTCGGCGATCGACATCTGGTCGGCGTTGCGCAGGATCGGCACCACCAGGCCGCGCGGCGAACCGACGGCGATACCGATGTCGAAGTAGCCGTGGTAGACGATGTCGTTACCGTCGACCGAGGCGTTCAGGATCGGGTACTTCTTCAGTGCGGCAACGGCGGCCTTGACGAAGAAGGACATGAAGCCCAG
>DNCF01000061.1:4098-4222 GCA_003484545.1 Massilia sp.
GAAGAAGGACATGAAGCCCAGCTTGACGCCGTGCTCTTTCTCGAACTTGTCCTTGTACTTGTTGCGCAGTTCCATGACCGGGGCCATGTTCACTTCGTTGAACGTGGTCAGGATCGCGTTGGTC
>DNCF01000433.1 GCA_003484545.1 Massilia sp.
CGCATGCTGGCCGCGGGCAGCATGCGCCAGCCCAGGTCGTTGCGCCGGGTGCCGCCGCCATCGGCCGGCAAGGCTGGAAACAGGCGCCCGGCCAGCAGCAAGGCGCACCAGACGAGGGCGAAGGCCAGGCCCAGCGGCAGGCGCAGCGCCTGCAACGCCGCCACTGCCAGGCCATAGGCCAGCAAGGCCAGCAGCATCGAACCAGCCACGCCATAGCGGACGCAGGCCCAGGCGTAGGCGAGGCTGAAGACGAGGATGGCCACCACGGCCAGCAGGGTGCCCTCGGCCGCGCTGGCGGCGAAGGATGGGCCCTGCTCGAGCGTCAGCGCCAGCAGGATCGGCCCGGCCACGATGGGAAAGGCGGACAGCCAGCCGGCCACGCCCGGCCCCCAGCGCCGTCCGGCCAGGGTGACGAGCCAGATCAGCAGGGGAACCAGGAAGAGCTTGAGCGCAAATACCGCAGTCATGGTGTGTGTCCCTTTTCTCTGATCCGCCTGCTGGCAATTTCTTTATGATAACACCAAGGTAAATTCTATTGCCAATGTGATATTTGGTGGACATGCTCGCGCCGGCGCTCGCCTATACTCGGCATCTTCACGACCAGAATGCGACCGATGCCGATCCTCGTTCCCGATCCGTCCAGGGCCTTTCCGCGTGCGCTTGCCCCGGTGGCGGCGCGGACCGCCGCGCTCCTCGCGCCAGGCGCACTGCACCATCCGCTCGATGCTTTCGAGGTGTGTGTCGATGGCGAGACCCTGGCGATCCCGGTCCGCGTGTACTACCAGCCGGCGCTCGTGCGGCTCGCAGCCTGGGCGCCGGGCGACGCCGGCCTGGTTGCCCTCTGCCTGGGCACACGTCACCACGACGGCTTCGTGCGCGAGGCCTGCCTGGCGCGCCTGCTGGACGCGCGGCGCAACTGGATCGTGCCCTTCGTGGTGCAGCTGGTCGGCGAGTACATCCCCCAGATCGTACGCCGCATCGAGGCCGCCCTGCCCGGCCTCGACCACGCGGCCTACGGCCGCTTCCTGCTGGAGAACCCGCGCTTCTTCGCCCGCACCGAAAGGCGCGTGATCAGCTATGGCTACACTTACCTGGCGGCCGGCTATCCGGACAAGCACGACCATCCCGGTACGCGCACGATCGCCGCGTTCAGGCGGATGCGCGCTGCCGCCGCCGTTTCTCCCGATGGCGCGCAAGCTCGTACCACGTGACCGCCAGGACGCCCCAGAACCAGAGCAGCCACAGTCCCAGGCCGAACCAGGAGTTTGCGCGTACGCCCGGAATCAGGACAGACTGGCCTTGACCGTCGTGGTACACGGTAACCCTTGCTCCAGGCGGAAAACGTTCCATGATCTTCCTTGCCTGCACCGCGTTGTAGCCGGACGTCGCCTCGATCCGGTATGAGGTCCAGGTCCTGCCGCTGGCCCGGTAGCGATAGCCGATGACCGGAACGTAGGTCCTGCCTTTGACGCTGCGGTCGCGCAGCTGCGCATACGTGATCCGGCCAGGCGCCGTTTGCCAACCGAGGCTGGCCCTGCCCTGGGCGATTTCGCCGGCACACTCGGCGATTTTCCAGGCCGGGACGGCGAGCGCGAACAGCCAGATGACCAGGACAATGGCAACGCCCATCCAGGCCAGCAAGCGCCGCCAGGGCGTGATAGTCGGCGAAGAAAGCAAACACGCACTCCGATTCCGGATAAAGAAGCCTCCGATTATGTCATAAAAGCAACATCATTGGCCGTCCTCGGCCGCGAGTTTGTGTCTTTCACTGCTGGCAAGTCGTACAATACCGGTCTCATTCACCGCAACAGGAAACATCCATGTCCGTCTACGACAAGCTGAAGGAACTGAACATCACCCTGCAACCGGCCGCCGCGCCTGCCGCCGCCTACGTCATGTACGTCCAGACCGGCAACCTGGTCTTCATCTCGGGCCACATCGCCAAGAATGCCGACGGCTCGGTCAACGTCGGCCAGCTGGGCAAGGACAAGACCACTGCCGACGGCCAGGCCGCGGCGCGTGCCATCGCCATCGACCTGATGGGCACCCTGCAGGATGCCTGCGGCGGCGACCTGAACCGCGTCAAGCGCATCGTCAAGCTGATGAGCCTGGTAAATTCGACCCCGGACTTCACCGAGCAGCACCTGGTCACCAACGGCGCCTCGGAACTGTTCGGCGAAGTCTTCGGCGACGCCGGCAAGCACGCTAGAAGCGCCTTCGGCGTGGCCCAGATCCCGCGCGGCGCCTGCGTCGAGATCGAGGCGATCGTCGAAATCGCCTGAGCGTCCTAATCAAGAAGCACGTTTGATCACAGGCCCGGCCTACCCGGCCGGGTCTTTTACAGCCGCCTACCCGGCGCGCGTACATTCACGGCTGCGCATCAGCGGCAGTCCTTCCAGTGAGACAAGCATGAAAATCGAGAATCCCAATCCCATCCAGTGGCAGTTTTCGGAGCGCGCGCAGCAGCTGCAAAGCTCGTTCATCCGCGAGATCCTGAAGATCACCCAGCGTCCGGAGATCATCTCCTTCGCCGGCGGCCTGCCGTCGCCCGCGACCTTCCCGGTCGAGCGCATGAAGGAAGCCTATGACCGCGTCCTGACCAACGCCGGCAAGGTGGCGCTGCAGTACGGCCCGACCGACGGCTACGGCCCGCTGAAGGAATGGATTGCGAACTCGCTGTCCACGGAAGGCACGAAGATCCTGCCCGAGCAGATCCTGATGGTGTCGGGCTCGCAGCAGGCCCTCGACTTGATCGGCAAGGTCCTGATCGACGAAGGCAGCCGCGTGCTGGTGGAGACCCCGAGCTACCTGGGCGCGCTGCAGGCGTTCTCGGTCTACCGCCCGGAGTTCGGCTCGGTGGCGACCGACGACCACGGCCTGGTGCCGTCTTCCATCGAACCAGTGGCCGAGGGAGCGCGCCTGCTGTATTCGCTGCCGAACTTCCAGAACCCGACCGGCCGCACGCTGTCGATCGAGCGCCGCCGCGAACTGGTCGAGACCTGCGCGCGTCTCGGCCTGCCGCTGATCGAGGACGATCCCTACGGCGCGCTGTCGTACAAGGGCGAGCCGATGCCGAAGATGGTGGCGATGAACCCGGACGGCGTGATCTACATGGGTTCGTTCTCGAAAGTGCTGACCCCGGGCATCCGCCTCGGCTACGTCTGCGCCCCGCTGCCGCTGGTGCGCCGCCTCGAGCTGGCCAAGCAGGCGGCCGACCTGCACACCGCCCAGCTGACCCAGATGGTGGTGCACGACGTGGTCAAGGACGGCTTCCTCGACCAGCACATCCCGACCATCCGCACCCTGTACGGCAACCAGTGCCAGGCGATGCTGGACGCGATGGACGAGCACTTCCCGGCCGGCGTGAGCTGGACCCGCCCGGAAGGCGGCATGTTCATCTGGGTCACCCTGCCGCAGCACATCGACGCCATGAAGCTGCTGGACCAGGCGATCGCGGCCCGCGTCGCCTTCGTGCCGGGCGCGCCCTTCTACGCCAACGATCCGGAAACCAACACCCTGCGCCTGTCCTTCGTGACGGTGCCGCCGGAGCGCATCCGCGAAGGCATCGCCATCCTCGGTAAGCTGATCGCCGCCGCGATGTAAGTGGAGGGCCGCCGGCAGTCGAGGCGGAAAGTTGCAAAAAAACCACTACATGGACGCCACTGGCGTCCATTCTTTTCGCTGCCTTGCAGTTACAAAGCATGGACGATCTGCGGTTGGCAAGGCGCAACAATAAAAACTGTCCGTAAGGCAACAAAATTCACCATGGGTGGCAACATCGCGGTATGATTTTGAACGATATCAAAACCGGCTCCGCACCCTCCGCCCATGTCCACCATCGCTCCCGTGTCCGCCGCGTCGCCGCGCCAGGCCGCCGTCCTCATCGTCGATGACGCGCCCGCGCACCTGGGCGCGCTGCGCTCCATGCTGCTGCAGCAGGGCTACCAGACCTTCGTCGCGAATTCCGGCGAACGGGCCTTGAACCTCGCCCAGCGCGCCCTGCCCGACCTGGTCCTGCTCGACATCAACCTGCCCGGCATGGACGGCATGGAAGTCTGCCGGCGCCTGAAGGCGCACCCGGTCACCTGCAACATCCCGGTAATCTTCATGAGCGCGCGCAGCGAAACCGAGGACATCGTCGCCGGCTTCGACATCGGCGCCGCCGACTACATCACCAAGCCGCCGCGCCTGGCCGAAGTGTGCGCCCGGGTGCGCGCCCAGCTGCAGTTCCGCCGCACCAGCCTGTCGCAGCAGGAGCAGGCCGACCGCCTGCGCCTGATCGTCAACAGCATCGACGAAGGCCTGATGCTGATCGAGCCGAACGGCCGCATCCAGTACGCGAACCCGGCCTGCGACCGCTACCTCGGCTATGGCCCGGGCGAACTGGCCGGCTGCACGCTCGACGGCCTGCTTGCCCCTTCCGTGGCCCAGGAATACCTCGACCTCTTCACCCGCAGCGTGGCCGGCGCGAACACCGGCGCCGGCGCGCCGGACTGCCGCGGCGCGCGCGAGGTGCTAATCCGCCAGCGCGACGGCATCCTGCGCGCGATGGACCTGACGCTGACGCCGATGACGGCCGACCCGCCGCTGTTCGTCGCCCTGCTGCACGACATCACCCACCACAAGCAGTCCGAGAACGCGCTGCAGCGCGCGGCGCTGGTCGATCCGCTGACGAAAATCGCCAACCGCCGCCACTTCGACGCGTTCCTGGAAAAGGAATGGCAGCGCGCGGTGCGCGGCAACCAGCCGCTGTCGCTGATCGTGCTCGACGTCGACCACTTCAAGGGCTACAACGACAGCCTCGGCCACGCCGCCGGCGACGCCTGCCTGCAGCAGGTGGCGATGGCGCTGCAGTCGCACGCGCTGCGCGCCACCGACCTCGCCGCACGCTACGGCGGCGAGGAATTCGTGCTGCTGTTCGGCGAAACCGGCTTCGAGGCCGCGGCCGCGCTGGGCGAAGCGATCCGCGCCCACATCGAATCGCTGCACATCCCGAACCCGCGCTCGACCACTTCCGAGTGGGTGACGGCCAGCCTGGGCGTGGCCACCATCGTGCCGACCCAGCTCGACGACCTGAAGGACTTTTTCGTGAGCGCCGACCGCGCCATGTATGCGGTCAAGGATGCGGGGCGTAATGGGGTGCGGGCGGTGCGGACCGGGAGTGCGCAGGTGGCGGAGGCGGCACTGTCCTAGGCGACGGCTGCTCGCGGCGGCGCTGTGGCGCGAGAACGCCGAGGAGGCTTTGGAAAAAGACCGGTCATGAGTCCAGTCCGGGTGACTGGAAGGTCAGCTTAGCAGCACCCCTAGCGTCAAGCGTTGCTTTGCAAGTGGGTCGCCTTGTTCAGCGGATTTCTGATACCAATGAAGTGCTTCGTCGAGATTAGCCTCAATCCCGTCGCCACGTTCGTGACGCTTGGCGAAATCAAACTGAGCATGCCTGTGCCCCCAGTTCGGCGGCGCTACGCAGGACCATGAACGCCTTTTCGCGGTCGGCATCGGTCTTCGCCATGGAAAACAGAAGAAGGCTGAGGTGATAGCGTGCAGATACATTGCCTCTGCCGGCAGCGATCGCAGCGGAACGCGATGCCCGCAGCATGTCCGGATCGTCGTTGGGTTGCCAAACATAGGTGATGCTTACCCAAAAATTCACAGACTTGTCGACGCTGGCAGGACGCTGGAACGCGCATCTGGACAATGCAAGCGCCGCTGCGCGATCCGCGTCGCGTGAACCACTTGAATTCAGCACCACAATATCCACAACCATGCCATCGCCACCCACGAGAAACCCGATCAGGCTAACCCCTTCGGCTCCTTCCGGGTATTCAGGCATTCTGCAGGTGTCAAATTTGGCGAACAGCTTTGCATCGGTAGCGCCCACAGGTACTGCCACACACGACAACGCTGCAAGCAGGATCCGGCGTCCAGGATCAAACATCACGATAATGAATTTTTTAATAAACCTTAACTCTAATCATCAGTCGAAGTCTTGCAAAGCAGGCAATTTGCAACGCAGCGGCTAATTGAAGGGCCGTCGTTTTCTGGAAAAGAACTCATTTTCCAGTCGAGTAGGTACATCGAAGCAGTCGATCAAGTGCGAGGCGCGTGTCTAGCCTTTAACAATGTGTCGGAGGTCTGCTTTGGGAGGTCGGAAGCCGCCTGCCGCGACAGTCCAAGACTTTCCAGCTCGGCAACCTGATATGCTGAGCCGAACGGCCGGGTTCGGCCTGAAGCATACCTTTCAATAGCCACTTTCCCCAAGAATTATGGATGACTCACAGATACGTCATGCGCTAGAAATGTTTGATACGGCGAGCACCAGCGCGCACGAGACCGCCTGGACCTTGCTTCGGCCCCTGGGTGTCGATGTTGTTCCATTCTTGGCAGAGTATTTCCCCCGCACGAAAAAGGCGCAAGGTCGAGTTGCCTTAGTTTTCCACGCTATCCAATTTGCGCGTGAGTCGCAGGCCGCGTTTGAACTAGGACTTCTTGCTCTGAATGACAAGGCAACCTTGGTTCGTTATCGAGCGTGTGGTCTCTGCGCCTACTCTTTGAGAAGAGACGCAATTCCTTCGCTGGAGCGGCTCCTCCAACACGCAGACGTGAAAACCGTGGATGATGCTCGGGCTGCGATCGATGCCATCCAACGGAAGAATCATCATTATTTCATTGATCGCAGCCACTCAGACAACACATTCTGGGAAGTCAATCCAGAAGATGTTCGTTACTAAACATGCCCACTTCGGGTCGATAGCGGACACGACAATAGGTCTGCAATTGGCCAAAGGCGGACCAATGAGGCTGACTCTACGAGAGAGCAAATGAATCTTATCTTGGAAAAGACGGATCAGGTCGACTGGTTCACCAACATGCGTGAAGTGCTTGATGCCGCCAACATTGCACCTCAAGACTATGACTGGTACGTAAGCGACATTGAAACGAACTGGACACCCCCAGGGTTTTCACCAGTCGACCAATGGTTTGCGGGAGAAAGTTTGGCGTCCTTTTTACGCGAACATGAGGTGCAGTTCATCTGGGCAGTATTCAGTGCCGTTCCCATAGGGTTTCGCTCCTCCCCGTCATCAGCACCGTACGTCGAAGGCAATCCGAGGTATTGGAGCGGTGAAGAAACCGGCCCTCAACTTGACGGCGCTTTGTTCGAAATTGCCTGCTGGGATAGCAGTGGAACCATCCTCGTCAGTATCCCTGAAGAAGCCGCTCGCTCATTCGTAGCGAGATACCCCGACACCCGCCCCTTAGCGACTGCCCGGGCCTGACCGCTGACCGGACGTCCGCTTTGATCGTAAGCGGACGCTACGATTTATCCGCTCCAGGACGGAAGCGGTCCTTTACACTGTGCTTTATCCTTGGATTGCCTCAAAATGAACCAACGCCAACTGCTACCCAAGTGGAATTTCCCATGTCTGATTCATGGTGGCGTAGCACTTGTTGCCAAGGCAAACGCAGAGCAGTGCTTGCAAATGGTGATCGAACGGAAATGCCATCTGCACGGCTACGATGCCTTCACCCTACACAGCGATGGACGAATTCAACCGCACCTGGAATGGAGTGCGAGCTGGTCATGGAGTAACCTGCCGCCACTTTCTGCACTGCTGCAAGATGTACTTGAGTCGCCTGCTGAGGTAACTCATTTTGAGTTTGTGTTCTCTGACGCTGGCGGAAGTCAGACGGCACAATAACCCTGCCGACGTCTGCCTCGGGCCGGTAGCGGACGTCGGGTCAGGTCTGATCTCGACCGGGAGCGAAGCGCCAGGCCGAGACCAGCAAGATTACCCACGCCATCACGACACGCGCGGATACCCGGTAATTGCCGCAATGTCCTGGTATAGCGGCTGCAGCCTGCGGTACATCCTGCGGTAGACCTCCTTGTAGAGCCGGTCGTAGACCGCACGGTGCTGAGCAACCGGCTCGAACACCCGCCCGACGCGGGTCATGCCCGCCACCGCGCTGGCGAAGTCCGGATACAGCTTCAGGCCGACGGCGGCGTCGATGGCCGCGCCCAGGCCCGAGGTTTCGTACACATGCGGGCGTGCAGTCGGCAGGCCGAAGATGTCGGCGGTCAGCTGCATTGCCACGTCGCTCTGCGAGCCGCCGCCGGAGACGCGCAGCTCAAGGATGCGCACGCCGCTCCTCTTCTCGATGCGCTCCTTCCCTTCGCGCAGCGCATACGCCAGCCCTTCCAGGATCGCGCGGTAGACATGGGCGCGGGTGTGCACGTCGCCGAAGCCGACGATCGCGCCCTTCGCCTCGCGCCCCGGAACGCGGATGCCGGGCGTCCAGTAGGGCTGCAGCATCAGGCCCATGGAGCCGGGCGGCACTGATTGTGCGAGCTGGTCGAACAGGGCCTCGGGCGCCACGTCTTCCAGCAGTGCGCGCATCTGTTCGTGGTGGCCGAACTGTTCCTTGAACCAGTTGACCATCCAGTAGCCGCGAAACACTTGCACCTCCGTGCTGTAGGCGCCGGGGATCGCGGCCGGATACGGCGGCACGAAGGGCGTGACCTCGACGTAGCGGCGGCTGGTGGTGTTGATGGTGGCCGTGGTGCCGTAGCTCAGGCACCCGACGTGGGGCTCGATGCAGCCGGCGCCCAGCACCTCGCAGGCCTTGTCGGCGGCCGCCGCGAACAGAGCCGTTCCAGGGGGGATGCCCGTGGCGTCGGCCGCCGCGCCCTCGACCGTGCCGAGCTGCGTGCCGGGCGCGACCAGTTCCGGCAGCATGCGCGCTTCCACCGCGAGCGCCTGCCATTTCCAGTCGCGCCGGCCGGCCCAGCGGTGGCGCCGGTAGTCGAACGGCAGGTAGGCCACCTGCGAGCCGCTGGAATCGGCGAAGCGGCCGCACAAGCGCCAGTTCAGGTAGCCCGACAGCAGCAGGAACTTGTCGGTCGCTTCCCAGATCTCCGGCTGATGGGCGCGGATCCAGTTAATCTCGGCCTCGCCGCGGAAATAATCGATGGTGCCGTCGACCCGCGCCAGCTTGAAGGCGGCGCGCCAGAACGGGCCGATCGGCGGCACCTGGTCGGTGCGGCGCTGGTCCAGCCAGGTGATCGCCGGGCGCAGCGGTTTGCCGTCGCGTCCCAGGTTGACCACCG
>DNCF01000518.1:0-6086 GCA_003484545.1 Massilia sp.
CCATACCTGCCTGCGGACCCCTCGGGCCTGGCCGGCGCCCCCGCCGCGCCGGTCTCCCTGTTCGTGCGCAAGTTCCCGGCGGCGGAGACGGCACGCGGGCAGGTATGGCTCATCGCCGGGGGACCGGGCGAATCGGGCGCTTCGTTCTACAAGCTGCTGCCGCAACTGCGCGCGGCGTTTCCCGGCCTGGACCTGATCATGCCGGACCATCGCGGTACCGGGTATTCGACCCGCATGTGCCCGGACGAGGAAGCGGCCGGCTCTCCCGGCGGGATGGCGCTCGCCGGCGCCGAGTGGGCCAGCTGCTTTCGCCGGCTGAACGAGCAGCCCGGCTATACCCGCCAGTTCTCGGAAACGAACGCGGCGCACGACCTGAAGCTGCTGCTCGAGCGCATGCCGCACAAGGGCAAGACCTACCTGTACGGCGTGTCCTACGGCACCCAGCTGGTGCTGCGCACCCTGGCGCTGGGTACTGCCAGGATCGATGGCGTCGTGCTCGATTCTCTGGTGTCGTTGCAGGACGACGACAAGGCCGACATCAGCAGCCGCTCCCTGGTCGCCGACGCTGTCGGCCGGCAGGTGCTGGCCGATTGCGACGCATCGCCTGCCTGCAGCCGGCAGATGGGTGCGCCGGCAGCCGCTGTCTATCGCCGCCTGCTCGACCGCGCTGCAGCCGAGCCCGCCCTGTTCGACAGCGTTCCTGGCAAGAACCCCAAACTCCTCTTCGGTAACCTGCTCGACATTCCGCAGGCGGCGCCGCAGATTCCCTACCTGATCAAGGAGCTCGAGCAGGGCAAGGGCGAACGGATGCAAGCCGTGATCGCGCAGGTGGAGGAACAGATGGAAAGCTTTGGCGGATTCGCGCAGTCACCGCCATCGACGCCGCTGGTGATCCTCATCACTGGTTCGGAGAACAACCTGAGGCCGGGACGCACGGCTGCCGACGTGGAAAGGGAAGAGGCGGGACTGCTGTTCACCAGCAGCCTGCCGGGTCATGCCGTCAACACGCCGCTGCCGCTGTACAAGCGCGACGGATGGTTTGCCAAACTGCCGCAGCGCCTGCCGCCGACCCTGGTCATCCACGGCGACCGCGACGGCAAGACGCCGTACGACGCGGCCGTGCGCCATATCGAGGCACTGCGCGGAGCCGGACCGGTGCGGTTGTATACGGCCCCGGGCAAGGGGCACTTCGTGCTGTGGTCGGACCGTTGCGCACGGGATGAAATCAAGAATTTCGTGCTCGGCACCCATGACGGCAAGCGCTGCGAGGCGCTTGCCGACAGCCGCTAGGCAGGGACGCTACATGGTCGGCCCGCGCCCCGTATGGCCTTCCTTCTCGATGCGTTCCTGGCACTGGATGCAGGTCTGCACCGTGGGCGTGGCCAGCAGGCGCTCTTCCGGGATGTCGCAGCCGCAGGAGACGCAGATGCCGTAGCCGCCCGATTCGAGGCGGCCGATGGCGGCGTCGATCTCGTGCAGCAGGGCGGTTTCGTGGTCGGCGAAATGCTGTTCGTCGTGGGCCGTCATTTCGGCTTCGGCCGAGTCGTCGCCCTGGGCCATGTGGGCCCCCGGCGCAATCGGGGGCGGCGTGTCGCCGTCGGTGTCGGTGCGGGCGCGGACCGTGGCGAGGGTTTCTTCACGGGCTTGCGTCAATCGTTGCGAGACTTCGTCGTGCAGGGATTGCGAAATGGGCATTGGATTTTCCTGTCGATGAGTGGGGGCGTAGGGTGGGCGCGGCCGGCGCAGGCACGCCGTGCCCACGCGTTACGTGTTCATCCTTGAACCGGCGGCTTCGACGACTCGCTCCGCAGCGTGTCGCTCGACTGCGAGCGCTAACTCTGTTCCGTTTAACCCGCCAACACCGCTCACCGTTCCGCGTGGGCAGTGGGGCTGGCTAAATGCCAGCACCACAAAGTGCCCACCCTACGCCCCGTATCCCCAGTGAAACTGAACATTTTGATTCACATCAAGGATTTTTAGGGTCCAGAAATCTACTCTCCCGGCTGTGATCGCAGTCAATCCATCGGGAGAATATCTTGGAAGGCAGTCTAAACTATAACTACAAGATCGTGCGCCAGTTTGCCATCGCCACGGTCGTGTGGGGCGTCATCGGCATGGCCGCCGGCGTCTTCATCGCGGCGCAGCTCGCCTGGCCCGCGCTCAACTTCGACATCCCCTGGCTGTCCTACGGCCGCCTGCGGCCCCTGCACACGAACGCGGTGATCTTCGCCTTCGGCATCTGCGGCCTGTTCGCCACCTCGTACTACGTGGTGCAGCGTACCTGCCAGGTGCGCCTGTTCTCCGACAAGCTGGCCAGCTTCACCTTCTGGGGCTGGCAGGCGGTGCTGGTGGCGGCCGCGATCACGCTGCCGATGGGTTTCACGCGCGGCAAGGAGTACGCCGAACTCGAGTGGCCGGTCGCGCTCCTGATCACGGTGGTCTGGGTGGCCTATGCGGTGGTCTTCTTCGGCACCATCGTCAAGCGCAAGGTCCAGCACATCTACGTCGCCAACTGGTTCTTCGGCGCCTACATCATCGCGGTCGCGGTGCTGCACATCGTCAACGGCGCGGTCGTCCCGGTCTCGGCCTTCAAGTCCTACTCGGTCTACGCCGGCGTGCAGGACGCCATGATCCAGTGGTGGTACGGCCATAACGCGGTCGGCTTCATCCTCACCGCCGGCTACCTGGGCATGGTCTATTACTTCATCCCGAAGCAGGCCGAGCGCCCGGTGTATTCCTACCGCCTGTCGATCGTGCACTTCTGGGCCCTGATCTTCACCTACATGTGGGCCGGCCCGCACCACCTGCACTACACCGCGCTGCCCGACTGGACCCAGTCGCTGGGCATGGTGTTCTCGCTGATCCTGCTGGCGCCGAGCTGGGGCGGCATGATCAACGGCGTGATGACGCTGTCCGGCGCCTGGCACAAGCTGCGTTCCGACCCGATCCTGAAGTTCCTGATCGTCTCGCTCTCCTTCTACGGCATGGCGACCTTCGAGGGACCGATGATGTCCATTAAGACCATCAACTCGCTGTCGCACTACACCGACTGGACCGTCGCCCACGTCCACGCCGGCGCCCTGGGCTGGGTCGGCTTCATCACCATGGGTTCGATCTACTACCTGATCCCGCGCCTGGCGGGCAAGAAGCAGATGTACTCGATGCAGCTGGTGGAGACCCACTTCTGGGTCGCCACCATCGGCATCGTCCTCTACATCGCCTCGATGTGGATCGCCGGCGTGATGCAGGGCCTGATGTGGCGCGCCGTGAACCCGGACGGCACCCTGACCTATACCTTCGCCGAGAGCGTGAAGGCGACCTATCCCTACTACGTGATCCGCTTCACGGGCGGCTTCCTCTACCTGTCGGGCATGTTGCTGATGGCCTTCAACACCTGGAAGACCCTGGCCGGCACCGTCAACGTGGACGCGCCGATCCCGCAGCCGCACAAGCCGCAGCATGACGCTGCCCACGTCGAAGCCTGCGCCGTCGAGAACCGCGTACCGACGCACGCCTGAACTGGAGTCATACGCAATGAAAAAATTTACCCATGAATGGATCGAGAAGAATCCCTGGCTCCTGATCGGCCTGGTGATCCTGGTGATCTCCTTCGGCGGCCTGGTCGAGATCGTGCCGCTGTTCTTCCAGAAATCCACCACCGAGCCGGTCGCTGGCTTGAAGCCATATTCTCCGCTGCGCCTGGCCGGCCGCGACATCTACATCCGCGAAGGCTGCTACAACTGCCACTCGCAGATGATCCGCCCGTTGCGCGCCGAGACCGAGCGCTACGGCCACTATTCGGTGGCCGGCGAATTCGTCTACGACCACCCCTTCCAGTGGGGCAGCAAGCGCACCGGCCCCGACCTGGCGCGCGTCGGCGGGCGCTACAGCGACGAGTGGCACCGCACCCACCTGGACAACCCGCGCGACGTGGTGCCGGAATCGAACATGCCCGGCTATCCCTGGCTGGCGAAGACGAAGCTGAACCCGGCGGAAATCGTGCCGAAGATGCGCGCGATGCAGCTGCTGTCCGTGCCTTACGGCGAGGACGAGATCAAGAACGCCCCGGCCGAGCTGGCCGGGAAGACCGAGCAGGATGCGCTGGTCGCCTACCTGCAAGGCCTGGGCACCCAGATCAAGACGAGGAACTGAGATGGCTATCGAACAAATCTTTGACAGCGCGAGCAGCGTGATGACGGTGGTCTCCTTTGCCACCTTCATGGGCATCGTGCTGTGGACCTTCCTGCTCAAGCGCAGCGCCGACTTCGACCGCGCCGCGGCGCTGCCTTTCGCCGACGAGAAGGAGGACGGCCATGTCTGACTTCACGAGCGGTTTCTGGAACTGGTACGTCGCCCTGATCACGATCGCCTCGATCGCCGGCTGCGCGATCCTGCTGTGGTCGCAGTCGCGCTTTCGCGTGAAGATCGGCAAGGACGGCCAGCCAGAGAAAACCACCGGCCACGTCTGGGACGAGGACCTGACCGAACTGAACACCCCGATGCCGCGCTGGTGGATGGGCCTGTTCTACCTCACCATTTTGTTCGGCGTGGGCTACCTGGTGCTGTATCCGGGCCTGGGCAGCTATGCGGGCAAGCTCGGCTGGGCCTCGACCGGCGCCTACAAGGCAGAACTGAAGCAGGCCGAGAGCGAATACGGCCCGCTGTTCGCGCGCTATGCCAGCCAGGACCTGAAGGCGGTCGCCGCCGACCCGCAGGCGCGCGCGATCGGCGAACGCATGTTCCTGAACTACTGCGCCCAGTGCCACGGCTCGGATGCACGCGGCAACAAGGGCTACCCGAACCTGACCGATTCCGATTGGCTGCACGGCGGCGAACCGGACACCATCAAGAAGACCATCATGGCCGGCCGCGTCGGCCAGATGCCGCCGATGGGCGCGGCGCTCGGTTCGGACAAGGACATCGAGGCGGTCGCGCATTACGTGCGCAGCCTGTCGGGCCTGACCGCGGACCCGGTGAAGGTTGCCTTCGGCAAGCCGAAGTTCATGGCCTGCGCCGCCTGCCACGGCGCCAAGGGCGAGGGCAACCCGATGCTGGGCGCGCCCAACCTGGCCGACAAGGTCTGGCTCTACGGCGGCAGCGCCGACACCGTGATGGAAACCATCCGCAAGGGCCGCAGCAACACCATGCCCGCCTTTGGCGAATTCCTGGGCGAGCCCAAGGTGCACGTGCTGGCGGCCTACGTGTGGAGCCTGTCGAATCCGACTGTGAATACGGTTGTCGAGAACAAGGTAGCGGCAAAATGAACGCCCCCCATGAAGCGGTCGTCAAGATGTACGCCGCGCGCGAGGAAATCTACCCGCGCGAGGTGAAGGGCCGCTACGCCACGCTGCGCTGGGCCTGCCTCTGGCTCACGCAGGTCCTGTTCTACGGCGCGCCCTGGCTGCAGTGGAACGGCCGCCAGGCCATCCTGTTCGACCTCGGCACGCGCAAGTTCCACCTGTTCGGCCTGGTGCTGTGGCCCCAGGACTTCATCTACCTGGCGGGCCTCCTGATCATCTGCGCCTATGGCCTGTTCCTGGTCACCGCCGTGGCCGGGCGCGTGTGGTGCGGCTTCGCCTGCCCGCAGACGGTCTACACCGAACTCTTCCTCTGGATCGAGCGCAAGATCGAGGGCGCGCGCAGCGCCCGCATCCGCCTCGACCGCCAGCCCTGGACGGTCGAGAAAATCTGGAAGAAGGGCGCCAAGCACGCGGCCTGGCTGGCGGTGGCGCTGTGGACCGGCTTTACCTTCGTCGGCTACTTCACGCCGATCCAGGACCTGCTGGGCGGGATCGCCGCCTGGAGCATCGGCCCCTGGGAAGCCTTCTGGGTGCTGTTCTACGGCTTCGCCACCTACGGCAACGCCGGCTGGATGCGCGAGCAGGTCTGCAAGTACATGTGTCCCTACGCCCGCTTCCAGAGCGCGATGTTCGACAAGGACACCCTGATCGTCACCTACGACCGCGCGCGCGGCGAACCGCGCGCTCCGGGCGCACGCGTGGCCGGGATGAAGGCCGGCGACTGCATCGACTGCACCATGTGCGTCCAGGTCTGCCCGACCGGGATCGACATCCGGCGCGGCCTGC
>DNCF01000518.1:6370-6560 GCA_003484545.1 Massilia sp.
CATCGGCTGCGCCGCCTGCGTCGACGCCTGCAACGGCGTGATGGACAAGGTCGGCAAGCCGGCGGGCCTGATCCGCTACGCCACCGAGAACGCCCTCGCCAAAGGCTGGGGCAGGCGCGAAGTGCGGCGCCGCCTGGCGCGCCCGCGCGTGCTGGTCTATACCGCGGTGCTCGGCCTGCTGGTCGCGGCG